>JAWSUQ010000128.1:0-7480 GCA_033549265.1 Bacillota bacterium | reverse complement strand
GGATAGAGGTGGGACTAAAATGTCTAAGTTGGTAAATTATATGTCACTTAGCAGATTTAAGAAGTTGCCTGTTAATTTATTTGTTGGGATTAGGCAAGTGATCTTAAAAAGTAAGACATGGTTTATAATGTTTTTTGTTATGCTTATTGCAACTAGTATGATGTTGGTTCCAATGAACCTATTGAATACCTTTAAGTCACCACATTTTATCACTTATATGGGTCAGTCAATGAATGACATAATTATATCAGTGTCTGTATCTGAGAGACTTACGGAAAAATACGATGAAATATCGGCGGTTCTCGATGGAGATGCGGATGTCTCGGATTATATAGTAGAAGCTCGTATCTTGTATGAAGCGATTAATAAAGATGGTGAATGGATAAACGTACATATTGATAGTAGTAATGTTGCAAAAAGGGAACTACAGTATCTTGAGGGAAATGTACCGATGAATGAAAGTCAAATTGCACTTTCTACAATGAACGCTAATGAGATGGGGGTAGAGGTAGGAGATACCCTAACTATGAGGATAAATGGAGAAGAAACAAGTCACATTGTTTCTGGTATATATCAAGATGTGACCAGTGGGGGGTATACTGCCAAGATGGTTCGAGCTTATGATCCGGGAGCTGTGGAAAGATATTCCTTCTTCATCAATGTAAATGAGGATGTGGACATTGCTCAGAAGGTTGATGTATATAAGGATGCGATAGGAATAGATGTAAAAGTTACGGACATGGAAGAATTTGTTGAGCAGACTTTAGGCGGTGTAACTAATCAGTTGGGTAAGGCAGTTTATGCCGTTGCAGTTATGGCAATGGGCCTTGTAGCATTAATTACAATAATGTTTCTAAAGTTACAGACTGTAAAAGAATATTCACAAATTGCGATTATGAAAGCAATCGGTTTTTCGGTAGTAGATATTAGAAAACAGTATCTAGTAAAGGTAAGCTCAGTATCTTTAATAGGTGTAATAGCTGGTACGTTACTAGCAAATACCCTTGGCGAGGTCATGGTAAGTAGTCTCATTAGCATTATTGGACTAGGAATTTCCAAAATTTCATTTGTCATTAATCCATTTGAAGCATATTTATTGTATCCGCTTGCTATTTTAGCAATTGTTCTGCTAGTGACATGGTATTGTTCGGGTGGCTTTAAAAAGTATAACATCATTCATCTTATTAATGAGTAAATAAAAATTGACTTTGACGATTAAAGGGGAAAATTTATGAAGATAATTTTGGAAGCAAAAGATTTATGTAAGGTTTTTGGAAAATCAAAAGAAGATGAAACTATGGTTTTAAAAGGAATAAACTTACAGGTAAAAGAAGGAGAATTTGTTGCGATCATGGGCCAATCTGGTTCTGGTAAATCAACGCTTCTCTATAATATCAGCGGAATGGACAGGCTGACCAGTGGGCAAGTTTTATTTGATGGTAATGATATTTCTAGTTTATCTGATGAAGAAATAAGTAAGGTTAGACTTCATAAAATGGGATTTATCTTCCAACATTCACATCTACTAAAGTTTTTGTCTATTAAGGAAAATATTATGCTTCCGGGAATTAAAGCAGAAAAAAAGTCACGAGACCAAATAGTATATGATGCAAATAGATTGATGGAAAAAGTAGGTATAGAATCAATTGGAGGACATGACATTACCAAGGTTTCAGGTGGACAATTGCAACGTGCGGCAATTTGTAGAGCACTGATTAATAATCCTGACATTATTTATGGAGATGAGCCTACGGGTGCGTTAAATTCAGGAGCATCACAAGAAATAATGAATATTCTAAATGATATTAACCAAAATGGAACCACACTTTTGATTGTTACACATGATTCAAAAGTGGCAGCACGGGCAGACAGAGTAATTTATTTGTCTGATGGGAATATTGAAACAGAATACTCACTTGGTAAATACAATAGAGAAAATGATAGCTTAAAAGAACGTGAAGATGACATGGCTAAATGGTTAAAATTGAGAGGATTCTAGTATAATTGGTTTTCTTCCTAGTCGATTACTCCAATTACCAAAGGGTATTTGAAATATAGCTTGGGATAAACCATAAACTCCTAATGATAAACCAATTAAGCCAGGGGTACTATAGGCCAGTTCCTGACCATATATAGCTAAAAAAGGCATAACCATGATAAGCCCCAGTTGTCTCAGGGCTAATGCTGAACCAATGCCCAATAAAAATTTCATCTCACCTTTTGAGAATAATTGCGAATTCATAGTTACTCCTGTAGTTTTCTAATATTTTGATCAAGTATAAATCTAGCCCTTGTCAGTCTTGTTTCCCCTGGAATGTTGTTTCGCCGAACTTTTCACGAAGATATTCGGCACCAAAACTGTGCATCATTTGCAATATGGGAACTATTTTTCTTCCTGCTTCAGTTAAACTATACTCAACTTTAGGCGGTACTACAGGGTAAACTTTCCGGCTGATAAGCTTGTCTTCCTCTAAGCTCCTTAAATGTTGGGTTAACATTTTTTGCGTAACATTAGGCAACTTTTTTTTAAGTTCCATAAATCGTAGTTCACTAAAGCTTAAGTACCATAAAATTAAAATTTTCCATTTGCCTGCTAGTAAATTTTGCACTAAAACCATTGGGCAAATTTCATATTGCTGACATTGATGTCGCATTACACATAATTCATGTTTGCTTGTTAACTTAGCCAAACCTATATCACCCCATTAGTATCTTTTTGGTAACTATAGTACCGAAAAGTACCTAATTGTCAGAAAGGATCCTTTCTATTATTATATACTATACAAGATGCATTAAGATTAGACAAGGAGGAGATAGTTTATGGCAGTAAAATTAACCCAGGAAATGAAGGATGTAATTGGTTCTCAACAGTGTTTTATAGCTACATGTGACAAAAATAACCGTCCCAATGTGGCACCTAAACGGTCAACACGAGTATTAGATGACCAAACTTTGATCTTTAATGAAGGCACTGGTAAACGGACTTACGCAAACATTTTGGATAATTCTGTAGTATCAATCGGGGTAGTGGACCGAGAAAAGTTAATCGGGTTTCGGTTTGTAGGAAATGCCCAATTACTAGAGTCAGGTGACCTCTACGATCAAGCGGCGAAGATGTCGGAGCAAGCAGGAATGCCGAAGCCTAAAGCGGTAGTGACTGTGTCTATTGAAGAGATTTATGATCTTAAACCTGGACCGACAGCAGGAACTAGGATTGGTTAATTTATTCTTTTCGGGGATATCCCCGAATTTTTTTTAGGCTTTAGTCTTATTAATATTCTCCTGGCTACGCTTTGGAGAACTGAACAGACCTTGAAAAGGTCTGTTTTTTTGTGAAGGAATAATCAATAGTTTTAAAGAATTACATTCTAAGGAGCTTTAAATATTGTTTATACGTGAGGTGAACTGATGGAAATAAAAGTTGTCGATAAAACCTCAATTGAAAGTTATTTAGCCTTATGTAAGGAAGTTTATAAAAATAATAGCTATTATAGAGACAATATGAGTACTGTTTTAAAAAACATATTAACCGGCAAATTACAGATATGTACAAGCAGCTTGATTAAACCCATCCTAGTGGTGGACTCAGAAAGAATTGTAGCGGCGTGCACTTTTGCCGTCGTGGATAGAATGAAAGATACTTTACAGATTGCCTTTTTTGAAGCATTGGAGAATCAAGAAAAAGCTGTAGCGAAAATTATGGATTATGGGAGGAGCCTAGCAGAAGAGCATGGCATTAATAAGATTCTGATAGGCTTAAATTTTCATGTTAATTACGGCTTAGGCCTTCTGGCAGACCAATATGAGACTCTGCAAAGCTTTGGTACCGCTTATAATCCTCCTTATTATATAGATTATTTCAAAGGATATGCCAATGAAGAAGTCAACCTGGTAAACTATGTGGGAAAGATAGATAAGTTCGACTTATGCTTAGACGATAGGCTGATTAATAAGCTAATGACAAAGTATAGCGTTAGAAAGGCTAACTTTAGGAATATAAAAAAGGAAGTAGAAATCTATACCTATCTTAATAATCGTGCTTTTAGCCAGCATAAATTCTACTATGAGAGAAGGTTAGAAGAAGATTTGCAGCTTTTTAATGAATTCAAGCTTCTGCTAAGAGAAGAAAATCTACTTATTTTGGAGCATGAAGGCAATCCTATTGGCTTTATGCTGTGGTATCCCGATTTTAATGAACTGCTTAAACCGGGAGAAGCCATTGGACTAAAAACTATCATCAAAAGCAAGTTCTTAGCTCATAAAATAAAAAAATTTAAGATCGTAGAAATAGGAGTTCTGCCTGAGTTTCAAAAAAAAGGAGCTGTTCTGGCATTATTTCATAAATGCCGCGCAATTATTCAGGATAGATATGAAATTTGTGAATCAGGATGGATAATGGAGACTAATCTTGATTCCAGGGGCTTTGGCTTTAGATGGGCTGATATTGAATATAAGCACTTTAAAGTATTTTTAGTAGATCTAAGAGAGGCAAGGGAGTATGTTTAAAGTTTATCAAAATGCTGATGACTTGCCTGAAGTGTGGGATGAAATAGCTAGACAAAATATATTTTTAAAAAAGCATATTTTAAAAACCCTGGAGGGATTAAATCCCTGCAGCCAATTGTATCATCTTAGCCTAGAAAAGAAGATAATTTTAGTATCCTATAAATTAAAAATTGACTTGTTCACCTTTACCAAGTATTTATCCTTTAACATTCCTGTAAATATTATCGGAGTGCCAATGTCCGTAGCAAAAAGTGGTTATTCCATGGGTGACCAAAACAATGTAGATGCTTTTAGTGAATATATCAAGTCCCTTAAGGGGTTCTATCTTATTCTTAATTCTAATGATCAATTGAAACTGGCTCAAGGCAACACCCTACCTTCCTGTAAAATGGAGGTCCGGTGGGATTCTTTTGATAAGTATCTATTAAATATTAGAAGCCATTATCGTTACAGATTGAACAAGGCCATTAAAAAATTCGCTGATATCAAGGTAGAAGAGTTAGCTGATAATAATACCTTTGATGAAGAGATGTATAATCTTTATCTAAATGTTTATCACCGCTCTGGTGAGAAGCTAGAAAAGCTTTCAATCGGTTTTTTTAAAAACTTTCCGTTAACAATACTTAAATTTACTATTAAAGGTGAAGTGGTTGCTTTTGTTCAGCTAGTGGAAAATAGCGGGGAGCTAGTATTTCTACTAGGAGGATTTAAGCATAGCCTAAATCAAAAATATGATTTGTATATCAATATGCTCTTGCAAATAATCAGTTATGGAATTAAAAGAGGCGTTAAACAGATAGATTTTGGGCAGACAACAGAGGAAACAAAGCTTAAACTAGGTGCTTTGCAGCAACCAAAATTACTATACGTCCATCACAGCAATCAGATCATTAATACTTTATTGCGAAAGCTGGTGGGTAAGTTCTCCTATAGGCAGTACCAAGTTTCCCATAGGGTATTCAAGGAATTTGAGGGGGAAGGAAATGAAAGTCCTGCTAGTAAAATGCCATAAAAAAACGATTTTTTCTATGTTAGAGCCGATTGTGACAGAACCGTTGGAATTAGAGTATTTATCAGGCTCTTTAACAAAGATGGAAATACAGCATAAAATTTACGACCCCCTTATTGAGGGAGGCAGTTTTGTAAAGGTGTTCAACGCTTATAGCCCCGACGTACTGGTGTTAACCGGATATATAACGGCAGTAGATACCATTATTAGCTATTCCAAGTATGCAAAGAATAGGGATGCTAATATAAAAGTTGTTGTGGGCGGGGTACATGCCGAAGTAAATTTTGAGGATTTTTTTGTTGATACTGTAGACTTTATTGTTCACTCCGACGGTATCAATACCTTTGAAAAGATATTGCAGAGCCATTTTGCAATAGAAAAAGCGGCAGCAATCAACGGTATTGCCTTTTATAATGGGGATAAATGGCAGGTAAACAGTAAAAGCGTGACATTTCTTGAAAACATGCCTATGCCAAATAGAAACTACTTTGAACAATATAAAAGCAGAACCAAATACATGCATTATAATCCCATCGCTATAGTAAAGACAGCCTTATCCTGTCCTTTTCAGTGTAATTTCTGTTACTGCAGGCTACTTAATATGGGGACCTATGCTGCAAGGAGCATAGAGTCTGTCGTAGAGGAAATCAAGGGAATTAATGCTGAGTATATTTGGATCGTGGATGATAGCTTTCTGATAGATAGGGAAAGAGTTTTACACTTTATCGCTGAAATTAAGAGAGAGAGGATTGAGAAGAAGTATATTGCCTATTCAAGGGTAGATTTTATCGTAAATAATGAGGATATTATCAATAGGCTGGCGGAAGTAGGCTTTATTGAGCTTATCATAGGCATGGAGGCAGTAGAAGATCAAAGGCTGGAAAAGCTTAATAAGCACTGTTCCTCTGATGACAATATGAAGGCAGCAGAAATTTTGGGAAAGTATGATATAGGGTTGACCGCCCTATTTATTGTTGGGATTGATTTTACCTTACAGGATTTTAAAAGTCTTAGAAACTCCATTGAAAAAATGAGACTAACTTGTTTTACAGTTTCCATATTTACACCCCTGAAGGGAACAGAGGTCTATCAGATCTATGAAAACCAAATTAAAACTAAAGATTATTCTAAGTACGATTTTTTACATTTGACAATTAAACCTTCACAAATGCATACTACTTTTTTTTATCTTCAATTTTATCTGCTTTATGTTAGGCAATTCTTTATCAGCAGTTATGTTAGGAGCTTTGTATATAAGAGCTTAAAAAGCATGTTTAATATTTGGAGGAAGCAATGAATAGACAGGTAATCTGGGATTTCTGGGCAAAGCGTTATGACCAACTGTGGGTACAAAAATATTCCTTAGGGCCTACTAGGAGAGAAATTCTTTTATATTTAAAAAGACAGCTAAAAGCAGATAAAAAATACCGAATCCTAGACGTGGGATGTGGCACAGGACAGCTACTCAGGGAAATAAAAGCTGAGTTAGCAGAATACAAGCTAGAACTGTTAGGAATAGATTTCTCCAAGGAAATGACCCAGCAGGCTAGAGGGAAGGGTGACGGTATAAGCTATCGACAGATGGATGTTAGGGATATAAGTAACTTGCAAGAAGAATTTGATATCATCATCTGTACTCATTCCTTTCCATACTATGGGGACCAAGCTTTTGCCATCAGCCAATTTAACGATCTTCTAAAGACCGGAGGCCATCTCCTTTTGGCCCAGTCCTCACAAAATAATCTTTATGATCAGGTGGCTTTGTTCTTTGTAAAGCTTACAACAGGCAAAGCTAATTATCTAAGTGTAAAGGCTGTTCTAAGTATGACAAAGAAGCTCTTCGCATGTGAGCATATTATAAAGATAAGAGAAAGGTTTTTCATGCCCTCCATCTATTTTTTTGTGTTGGCAAAAAGAAGTATTATACGAGGGGATTGTAAAGAATGAATACCCTACTGATTAGAC
>JAWSUQ010000127.1:0-7503 GCA_033549265.1 Bacillota bacterium | reverse complement strand
TCTCTTACGTTACCAATCTCCATATCCATATAAGCACAAGGCTGTACTTTGCCTTTAGGTCCAATAATACAATAGGAGGTACCAGCTAAACAGCCTCTGCCAAACCGGAGGTCCATTCCCATTTCCTTGGCAATACGCATAAACTGAGGTGCACAGGTGGGCTTAAGCTCAATATTAACCTCTTGTTGCTTTTTCATAATTCTTGATAGTAAGTCCTCATACTGCTCTGCTCTTAAAGATTCCTCTTCTATATTTTTAGCTCGTCCTGTTGGTACTAAGAAGAATATATGATGAGCTACAGCACCAAGCTCTACAGCAAAGTCTGTAAGAGCTTCTACTTCATGCTGATTCCAGTCCATTACAGTAGTATGAATTTGAAATGGCAGCCCTACTTCACGGCAGTTTTTCATGCCTTGAACAGCCTCTGACCAGGCATTTTCATATACTCTTAGCTTGTCATGCTTGGCTGGATCTAGGCTATCAAGACTGATGCCAACTCCCATTGTCCCAATATCCTTAAGCTTTTGGGCCACTTCTTTAGTTATCAGGGTGCCATTAGTTCCAAAAACCGGTCTCAAGCCAATACTTCTAGCATAATCAACTAATTCAAAGATATCATTTCTCATAAATGGCTCACCGCCACTAAAGATCATGATCTTAAAGCCTGCTTTTTTGATCTCATCCAGGAGCGCCTTGCCTTCTTCTGTATTTAACTCTTCCTCTGCTTTTGCACCAGCATCACGATAACAATGGTCACAAAACATATTACATTGATTAGTGGTATTCCAAGAAATGATCATGTCAAATGTCCACCTCTCCCTTTATTTCTGTAACCTTTTTGCCACATCCTTAGCAAAATAGGTCAAGATTATGTCTGCTCCAGCTCTTTTCATGCTAACTAGCATTTCATTAACAATTTTTTCTTCATCAATCCAGCCTTGCGCGCTAGCTGCTTTTACCATTGAGTACTCTCCGCTTACATTGTAAGCAGCTACAGGATAGCCAAATTCATCCTTAACTCTCCTAATTATATCAAGATAGCTCAGAGCTGGCTTTACCATTACTATATCGGCTCCCTCTTGAATATCTAAATAGGTTTCTCTAATTGCTTCATTGCTGTTACCACAGTCCATCTGATAGCTGCGTCGGTCGCCAAATTGAGGGGCTGATTGGGCCGCCTCTCTAAAAGGCCCATAAAAAGCAGAAGCATACTTGGCGGAGTAAGCCATAATAGGAATATCAATAAAGCCATTATCATCTAATGCCTCTCTAATTTCCCCAACTCTACCATCCATCATATCAGATGGGGCTACCATATCAGCTCCTGCTTCTACATGGGATAAAGCAGTTTTGGCTAGTAGCTGTAAGGTTGCGTCATTTAAAACTTGTCCATTATCGTTAATAAGTCCACAATGTCCATGACTAGTAAATTCACATAAGCACACATCAGTAATAACTGATATTTTTGGGAATTCCTTTTTAATAGCTCTTACCGCCTGTTGAACTATTCCATTTTCAGCATAGGCCTGACTGCCTATGGTATCCTTTTCTTTAGGAATACCAAATAATAAGATTGCAGGAATTTGTAGCTTTGCTGCTTCCTCAACCTCCCGTAGTAAATTGTCAAGACATAGCTGATAAACTCCTGGCATCGAAGATACAGGTTTTTTTATGTTAGTTCCTTCTGCTACAAATAGAGGATATACTAAATCATTTACCTGCAGATGGTTTTCCCTAACCATTTTTCGAAAGTTCTCTACTTGTCTAATTCTTCTCGGTCTTATAGTTGGAAACATTATCTCCACCTCCTATAAAGGCTTATAAACATATTTCTTTTTTAGCCAGCTATTTCCTCATCAGTTAAATAGCAAGCTGGATCAGACTCCCAGAAATCTCCTGTAACCGCTTCTGCTCTAGCTCTGAAGTTTCCATTACAAACTTCTAACCATTTACAGGTAGCACATCTACCCTTTAATAGCGGCTTTCTATTTTTTAATCCAGCCAAAATAGGATGACTGGTGTCAGTCCAAATGTCAGCAAATGCTCTTTCTCTAACATTACCAAAGGTAATATGCTGATTAAACTGATCAGGGTGGACGTAACCTAAGCTGTCTACGTTTGCAAAAGCAATACCTGAGCGGTTTCCACCATTAATCTTCATTAATTGGTATACCTCTTCAGCCCGCTTTGGGTCAATTTCCTTAAGCTTTAGATAGGTATATATAGCATCTGCGTGGTTATCAACAGTTAAGATTTCTTTTTCTAAGCCGCGACGGTGGAAATCAAGAGTTCGCTCAATGATTGTATCCATTACCTGTCTTGACTCCTCATGGGTTACATCCTCTTTAATCATCTCATTACCACGACCAGAATATACCAAATGATAGAAGCAAACGCGATTGATATTTTCCTCTTCAATTAAATCAAAAATATTATTTAAATCTTTAAAGTTATGTCGGTTAATGGTAAAACGCAATCCAACCCTTTGTCCCACTGCAACACAGTTCTCAATGCCCTTTAAAGCTGCCTCAAAAGCCCCTTCTTTACCCCGGAATTTATCGTTAATATCCTTAAGTCCATCTAAGCTAATTCCAACATAGCCTACACCGATATCCTTTAGCCGCTGGGCCACCTCTCGAGTAATTAAGGTTCCATTTGTGGATATTGTAGGTCTAATGCCATGACCTGCTGCCCGCTCTGCTAATTCAAAAATGTCTTCTCGAATTAAAGGCTCTCCACCGGAAAATAATAAAACAGGAACTTTAAAGGCTCCTAAATCATCAACAAATTTTAAAGCCTCTTCATGATTAAGTTCACCTTCGTATTTTTTATTCTCTGAGTTAGAATAGCAGTGAATGCACTTCAAGTTGCAGGTTCTAGTCATATTCCAAGCCACAACAGGGCCTCTTCCTTCGCTAGTACCATGAACCTGTCCTTTTGAACCGTGGGTATATCTTAAGCTGTCACCAAAGTTTTCAGTACCAATTAAAAATTTAGTTACGCTGATCATTTTTTTCCACCTTTCTAAATGTTGTTCCTTGTCTATACTAGGATAGAATTAATTAGGCCATCAATAGTGTATTCCTCTGCCTGAGCGTCTACCTTTATCCCTAATTCCTCAGCTGTAGCAGTAGTAATAGGACCGATAGATGCCACAAATACCCCTGTTAGCAACTGAGCTAGCTCTTCTTTTTCCACCCCTAATAATTCAACAAAGTTTTTTACTGTTGAGGAGCTAGTAAAGGTGATTACATTAACTTCTTTATCAGCTAACATTTGCTTTAAGATAATTCCATTAGCATCACTTCGTTTAGTAACATAGGCTACTTCGTCATCAACCAAGGCTCCCATTTCTGTTAAGGCCTTAGGCAGTACCTTGCGAGCAATATCTGCCCTTGGCAATAGAACCTTATGTCCAGCCATAACCTTACCTTGTAGCCCTTCAATAATAGCTTCAGCCCGATATTCTCCGGGAATATAATCAACAATAAGTCCTTTTTCCTCTAAAGCCTCTTTAGTTTTAGGCCCTACTGCACAAATTGATGCATTCTGCAGCTCGCGGATGTCTTTACCAAGCTTAAATAAACGATTAAAAAAGGATTGTACTCCATTAACGCTGGTGAAAATAATCCAGTTATACTCTTCTATTTTATTGATACTTTGATCTAAACCTTGATAATCAGGTGACTCTATTTCAATAGTGGGGAACTCAAAAGGCTCGCCGCCTAACTCTTCAATTCTTTTGGCAAAATCACTGGCTTGACTACGGGATCTAGTTACCAGCACTCTTTTTCCAAACAGTGGCTTATTTTCAAACCATTGCAACTTTTCACGCAAGGTAACGACCTCGCCAACAATAATAATAGCAGGATTTTTAAATTGAGCCTCTGTGCTTTTTTGTACAATATTATCTAAATTACCAACTAAAGTTTGCTGCTCAGGTCTGGTACCCCATCTAATTAAAGCAATTGGTGTATCCTTTGCTCTACCGTGCTCAATAAGCTTGGCTACTATTTTAGGAAGATTACCCATACCCATTAAAAATATTAATGTTCCAACGCCAGTAGCTATTTTATCCCAGTGAATATTTGATTCTTCTTTATTTGGATCCTCATTTCCTGTAATAACTGCAAAGGAAGCGGTAAAATCTCGATGGGTTACAGGAATCCCAGCATATGCTGGGACAGAAATGGCTGAGGTTATTCCTGGAACAATTTCAAATTTAATACCATGCTCTAATAATACCTCTGCCTCTTCTCCACCCCTACCAAAGATAAATGGATCTCCACCCTTTAATCTGGTGACAATTTTATTTTCTTTAGCCTTATCCACTAGCACTTGATTGATTTCTTCTTGCCTTAACACATGTCTGTCTGGTGATTTACCTACAAAGATTAATTCTGCATCAGGTCTAGCATGGGCTAGTAATCGAGAGCTGGCTAATCTATCATAGACCAGTACGTCAGCCTTTTTAATGCACTCTAAGCCTTTTACAGTAATTAAACCTGGGTCACCAGGTCCTGCTCCTACTAAATAAACTATTGGTTTCTCCACAGCTTCTCACCTCTCGTTAAATTCTGATCTTATTTGAGCCAATATTTCTACTGCACCCTGTTGACGGAGCACCTGCGCTACTTTCGTACCTAACTCCTCAGGGTTTTCTTTTCCACCTGTTTCTGTATGTCTAATGATTGTTGCTCCGTCTAAGCTGCCTACTAAACCGTTTAAAATTAACTGCTTATCCTTTACGATGCCTAAGGCACCGATTGGAATCTGACAACCTCCCTCCAAATTTCGAAGCAGGGCCCTTTCTGCAGTAATTGCCAGGGCGGTATCTATATGATTTAATTTAGATACTAATGCGAAAATTTCAGCATCATTTTCCCTAATTTCGATTCCCAGGGCGCCTTGGCCAACAGCCGGCAAAAACTCCTCAGGATCTAGTATCTCAGAGATTTTTTCAGCCCAACCAAGCCTCTCGACACCAGCTGCTGCCAGTACCATTGCATCATAGTCTTGCTCGTCGAACTTCTTCAGACGAGTATTTAAATTACCACGGATATCCTTTAAGATGAAATCAGGCCTTAAATGTCTAAGTTGCGCTTGTCTCCTTAAGCTGCTTGTCCCAACAATAGCACCGGTGGGCAGATCTATCAGTTTAAGATTTCCTTTAGTAATGACAATATCTGCTGGATTATGACGTTCAGTTATTGCTCCAATAGTAAGCCCTTCAGGCAATAATGTGGGCAAATCCTTCATACTATGGACAGCTAAGTCAATCTCTCCATTGAGCATAGCCACCTCTAGCTCCTTAGTAAACAGCCCCTTGTCACCTATTTTAGCAAGAGCTACATCTAAGATTTTATCCCCTTGAGTTTTAATAGGCTTTATTTCAATTATTAGATCAGGATAAAGCTCCTCTAGTCTATCTCGCACCCAGTAGGTTTGCCACATGGCAAGGGCGCTATCTCTGGTCCCTATAACAATCTTATCTAGCATTTGCGCCTCCTAAAAATAATTTAATTGTTGTTATGGTACATTTTTTGTGCTTCTACAAAATTTTCTTCAACATGATTTGCATTATGTTTTTCTGGTTTTCGGTCTTTTTTGCGCTGACCTTCTATATCTATGTTAAAAAGATTTTGGGCAATCTCTGAATATAAGTGACCTTGGTTGGTGTTGGCATATTCTTTAAGGTTTAATATAGGATCATGTAGTAATGAGTTCACAATGGAGTTTGCTAAAGTACTAATTATCTTATGTTCTCTTGGAGTAATTTCTCCTAGTTTATTCAATGCCTTTGTTAGTTCATTTTCTTTAATTTGTCTGCCTTTTTCTTTTAAGGCAATGATTGTAGGCACTACAAATAAGGAGTTTAACCACTTTAAAAACAAATCCAATTCCTGCTCTAGGATATCATTGGCCCTAATAGCTTCTTTTTTTCGTTCCTCTAGGTTTTTATCTACTACATATTGCAGGTCATCGATATCTAATAGTGTAACTCCCGCTAGCTGGCAGATAGTAGGCTCAATATCTCTAGGAACAGCGATATCTATCATAAACAGTTGTCTATTATTTCGCTTAGCCATTACTGAAGCCATTTGTTCCTTAGATAGAATATATTTTGGAGAAGCAGTACAGCTAATAACTATATCCGCATCATGCAAATGGTCAAATAATAAGTCAAACTTGATTGCTTTGCCACCAAATTGTTCAGCTAGTAGCTTTGCCCGTTCATAGGAACGATTAGATACTAATACACTAGAAACTCCATTAGCAACTAAATGCTTTGCTGTAAGCTCACTCATTTCTCCCGCACCAATGATTAAGGTAGAGTAGCCTTCTAAGGAGCCAAAAACCTGCTTAGCCTTTTCGACAGCAGCATAGCTAATAGAAACAGCATTTTTATCAATTTCTGTTTCTGTTCTTACCCTTTTGCCCACGGTAATAGCTTGCTGAAAAAGAGTATTTAACACTCCGTTGGACGAATTATTGTCACAGGAAAGTTGGTAAGCTTCTTTAACCTGCCCTAATATCTGAGACTCACCTAGAACCATAGAGTCTAAGCCGGCTGCAACTCTAAAAAGGTGCCTGACTCCATTCTCACAGGTTTGAGAATAAAAGTAGTTATGAATATCAGTTAAGTCAATGCCTGTAGCGTCCTGCAAAAATTTATGAATGCTTTTTAAACCTATTTCAACATCTGTAGCCGCAGCATAAATTTCCATTCGATTACAGGTAGACAAAATGGCACAGCCATCAATAGAAGGATATGTCTTTAGCTTTTCCATGACTTCAGGGACTGCTCTGTTGGAAAATGCTAGTTTTTCTCTTACTTCCACTGGTGCTGTTTTGTGATTTAATCCCACAACGATAACAAACATTCTTCAACCCGCTCCTTTGCTAAAACTTCTTTTCCTTCTTTTAGCAATTCAAGTATATCTGATTCTACCAGCTGCTGAAAGATCTTCTTTCGTTTGGCAGGGTCATCACAGTTGTTTAAAACTAGTTGCCGAACATGACCCATTATATTTAAAAATTTTTCATATTCATCACCATATTGACCTTCTAGTTCCTTCCTGAGCTTGCTGGCTAATAGTGGACTTTTACCACCTGTGGAGATGCTTATTGAAAAATCACCACGACGAATAATGGATGGCACAAAAAAATTACATAAAGGAGGTACATCCACTACATTAACTAAAATACCATTTTCAAAACACTCATTAGCTACCTGTTTATTTACTTCTTCATTATTTGTTGCACTTATTACTAAAAAAGCCCCTGTTAAATCAAAAGGAGCGTATTTGCGCCTGTGAAGTGTAATTAATCCCTCATCTGCCATTTCGTCAATAGTATCAGTAGATTCTGGACTAATTACTGTCACAAGGGCCTTACACTCCAATAAGCTCTTTATCTTCCGTTCTGCAATATTTCCCCCGCCTATTACTATACAGCTTTTATCAGCAAGGTTTAAATATATTGGATAAAGATAACTCATTA
>JAWSUQ010000126.1:0-7516 GCA_033549265.1 Bacillota bacterium | reverse complement strand
GTGGCTCTTATATGGTAAAGTTCCCAGAATTATCAAGACCACCGCCAATTTGCAGCATACAGCCTGGACAGTCCATAGCAACTACCGCAGTATTTGCTGCTGCAATATTTTTTAGTTTTAGTTCTAGTATAGGCTTTGATAATTCTGGGAACTTTACCATATAAGAGCCACCCATACCGCAACATACGTCAGAACCATTCATCTCTACTACATCGCAGCCAGCTATACCAGTTAATAATTCTCGTGGCTCTTTAAAAATGCCTAAGGCACGTTTTAAATGACAGGAATCGTGATAAGTAATCTTCTCCCCGTTTTCAACTACTTTTCCAAACTCTCCCTTAGCACTCTTTAGTTCATGAATTAAATGAGAAAAGTCCCTAGTTTTAGCGGCTAGCTTTTCTGCTTTTACCTTGTATACCGGATCACCATGACATTGTTCTAAAAAATCGTGAGTCAATGCTCCGGTGCAGGTAGGACAAGCAGAGATTACATAATCAGCTTCCACTTCTAACAATGCATCTAAGTTTTGCTTTGCCAATAATTTGGCAACCTCCTCCACTCCACTGTATTTTGCTGGAGCACCACAGCAGGTTTGCTCTTCGGGGAAAAGTACCTCGTATCCTTCACTATTCATTACCTTGACTACCGCTTCACCCACTTCAGGATAAACAAAATCGATTAGGCAGCCTCCATAGAACACAACTTTTCCTTTCTTGTTATTGATCTTTTGGGGCTTTTTGATCAGGTCCCGGAAAGGCACCTCTGCAACCGCCGGCAAGCTTCTATTAGCTGTTAAATCTGAGAAAAATAGCGGCAAGTGCCTAATGTATCCATCCTTTGCCCCCACAAGGCCTTGGGTTTTACTAGCCATTCTTAAAAGAGAATGAAAACGCCTTCGATTAGTCAAGACACTTTCAAAAATCATTTTCTGCGCAAAGGGCTGCCCTTTTTCCTTCGTTATCTTCTTTCTTAGCTCGAGAATCAATCTAGGTATATCAATTTTACCAGGGCATATTTCCTTGCATTTGCCGCATTGAATGCATAACCCTTGAATGTCTTCTGTATCCTTCATTTCATTAAAGAAGGCTGTTAAAATTGTTCCTATCCCACCAGCATATACATGGCCGAAAACGTGCCCTCCTACCATACGATATACAGGGCAAACATTCAGACAGGAAGCGCAGCGAACACACTGTAAGGCTTGCTTAAATAATGGATCATCCCTCATTTCAGTCCGCCCATTATCCATTAAAATTATATGCAGTTCTTTCTCTCCATAACCATTTTCTACTACTGTGGGGGTGACCCCTGTAATCATAGTAACATAGCTAGTGAGCTGTTGAGCAGTAGCACTTCTTGGTAGTGACTGCATAACGTACTCAACCTCTTCAAAGTTAGCTAATAGCTTTTCCATACCCACTAAGGCAACATGGATCTTGGGCAAGGTGCTGACAAGCCTTGCGTTTCCTTCATTTGTGAAGATTACTAAAGTGCCTGTTTCTGCTACTGCTATATTAGCCCCCGAGATACCCATCTCTGCTTCTAAAAAGTATTTGCGCAATTCATTTCGAGCAACCTTAACCAAACGTGGTATATCAGTGGTCAACCTTTCATCTACCTCTTTGCTGAAAATATCAGCTACTTCTTCTTTAGTTAAATGGATAGCTGGCATCACCATATGAGAGGGCTTTTGTCCAGCCAGCTGGATTATCCATTCTCCCAAATCAGTTTCTTTTACGGTTATGTCACTATGCTGTTGGATATATTCGTTGAGATGAATTTCTTCTGAAGCCATAGACTTGGATTTAACTATTGTCTTAACTCCTTTTTCTCGGGCTAGATTAAATATATAGTCCTTTGCTTCCTGACCAGATTTAGCAATAAAAACTTTAGCCCCTCTAGCTTCTGCTTGTTCCTTAAATTGGGCTACCAGCTTTTCCATATTTTCGGCAGCATAAGCTTTGCTAGCCTGTACCTTTTCCCTCAATCCTTCAATGTCCACTCCTGCATAAGCATTTTGTCGAGAAATGGTATAGGCCTCTTGAAATCTGTCTAGGGCTCCAGTTAAGTTCTTATTTTGCAGCGCCCTTTCTATACCTTTTTTAAACTCTTCCTTTGCCATTACGCTACACCCCCTACTTCATCCACAAAAACGATCACTAATCGCTCTGGACCGTGTACGCCAATAGTCAATACTCTCTCAATATCTGCGGTTCTACTAGGGCCTGAAATGTAGGCTACAAAGCCAGGCAAGCTCTTATGAAAATGCTTGATAGTATCACTAATGCTACCAACAAGGCCTTTAGTAGGTACCACAGCAATATGAATAAATGACAGCGTTGATACTAACCTTTTTAATACATCTGTAGCGTCTTGAGCTAAGGAACCGGTTTCAGCAATAGCGAGATCCAATTGAGATACACCTATTAGACTGGACTCTGCATTAGCTGGAATATCATCACCAAAGTAGATGTTCGGTATTTTTTGTACTTCCTCCATTTCAGTTTCCA
The DNA here is from genome assembly GCA_033549265.1 of Bacillota bacterium. Classification (GTDB taxonomy): domain Bacteria; phylum Bacillota; class Desulfitisporia; order Desulfitisporales; family JAWSUQ01; genus JAWSUQ01. The sequence continues at coordinate 5,006 of JAWSUQ010000126.1, read as the reverse complement.
GTGCAGGTGTACTAGCCCATACAGTCTTGACTTCCTTTCCTTGCTGCTGTGTAAAGTCTTTAATAAAGTTTTTTATAAATTCAACTGATTCATGAGTATTCTTAAAACGATGTACCTCTGCAGACAACGCTTCTGCCTTTACCTTGAACTTATCGTAGGATTGATCTAAACTCACACAACTCACCTCTTATAATGTAATAGATTTAAAAAAGATATAATTTTTCTAAAATTGCATTAATAGTTGTAATAGTAGACAAGCCCTTCCATTAAATAATTAATAATGGCAGGGCTTGGTCTATTGTTCTTATAAAATGAACTAGTATTATTTATAGGCCATGTTCAATATTTCAATTGTATGAAGCACAGGTACACCCATTTGAGCCTGATACAAGCCATCCTCAAACTGCATTCTGCAGGAACCACAGCCAGTCACAAGGGTACTAGCACCAGTAGAGTTTATATCGTTAATTTTAGTCTGATGAATGCTCATAGACATATCGTAGTGAGTAAGGGTAAATGAACCGGCACCACCACAGCAACGGGCAGCATTTTTCATTTCCACAAACTCTAAACCTGGAATCATATTTAATATTTCTCTAGGTTGCTTACTGACATTCATCCCTCGAACCAAGTGGCATGGGTCATGGTATGTGACCTTCATATTAACAGGCTTTAAATCCCTACCATCTATTTTTACCTTGTCAATTAAAAACTCTGAAATGTCATAAGTTTTCTTAGCAAGCTCCTTAGCTATTGGACCATACTGGGGATCCGCAGCTAATAGCTCCACAAAGTTATGCTGAAAAGATTCTCCACAAGTACCGCATGGTGTGATAACTGCATCAATATCCAGTTTACTGAAGGTTTCTACTAAAGATTTAGCCATATCTCCAGCTGTTTTGCGGTCACCATGGATTAATACTGGTGCTCCACAGCAGTGTTGCGCTTTAGGAACCACTACCTCCACACCATTCTTAGCTAATACGTTTACAGCAGCATGCCCTACTGAAGTGTAAATATAATTTGTAACACAGCCAGTAAAGAAAGCAACCTTAAACTTGGGATTTTCAACCTTTGTCACCTCAGGCACACTATCTTTAAAAGCCTTAGGCGCCAGAGATGGAAACACCCGTTTCATATCTAAACCTACTGGAAACCTAGGCGAAAAGGCATTATCCTTCTGCTTCTTCAAAGCTAAACCCTGAAACTTGCTTCCAACTTTCATCCCGAAATCAAACAATCCAGGACTGGAGACCACGTTAAAAATTGACTTCTTAATGAAGGGTAGGCCTACCTCTTCCGCTAATGCGGCTCTAGCTGCTAAAATAATCTGATCTGGTTTTACGCCACATGGACAAGCAGCGTTGCAAGCCATGCAGGTTAAACAGGTTTGAAATTTTTCTTGAACAGACTTAGTGTATTCTAAACTGCCATTTAAAAGAGCTGCAGCTAGCTGAATTTTACCTCTAGCTACTCCTCCCTCTAAGCTTGTTTCTTTGTAAACAGGGCAAACAGCCTGGCAGTTACCACATTTCATACATTTAATTATTTCGTCTTCGTAGCGTTTTAATATTTCGTGTGCTTTACCCATTGGGCTATTCCCCTTTCAAAGGTACCATTTTACCAGGGTTTAAGATATAGTCAGGATCAAGTGCTTCTTTAATAGTTTTTAATAGCTCTACCCCAGCATCTCCCAGTTCTTGGTCAAGATACTTCATCTTAGCAATCCCAATACCGTGTTCCCCTGATAAGGTACCACCTAATTTTAATGCTGCAGCAAATATTTCATCTACTGCTTGATGAACTCGTTTCATTTGCTCTTTATCTCTCTCATCACAAAGAATAGTAGGGTGTAGATTACCGTCACCAGCGTGACCAAAGGTACCAATATTTAAGTCATATTTCTTAGCAATTTTCTGAAGCTCTATCAACATATTTGTAATCTGGCTACGAGGTACTGTAGCATCCTCAAGCACCGTTGTTGGGCTCATCTGAGCCAATGCAGGCAATGCTGCCCTTCGGGCTGACCAGAGCTTATCTCTTTCTTCATTAGTCTTAGCAACTTGAATTTTTCCGTTATTTGCATTTACCACCTTTAATACTGTCTCCGCTTCTCTCTCCACTACCTCTTGTATACCATCTACTTCTATTAAAAGCACCGCTTCCGCATCCACAGGAAGACCTACCTTAGCAAAGTTCTCCACTGTTCTAATAGTAGCGTTGTCCATAATTTCCAAAGTCGCAGGAATTACCTTGTTACCAACAATTTGCACCACTGCATTTCCAGCATCCTCAAGCTTTTCGAATACAGCTAACATACTTTTTCTATACTCTGGAGCTGGAATCAGCTTCACCGTAATTTCCGTCATAATACCTAAAGTTCCCTCAGAACCAACAAATAGCTTTACTAAATCGTATGCTGTTACATTTTTTACAGTTTTGCCACCAAAACGCACTACTTTACCATTAGCTAACACTACTTGAACTCCCATAATGTAATGCTTCATTACACCATATTTCAAACCTCTTAAACCACCGGAACATTCAGCAGTTGCTCCTCCCATGGTGGCAGTTGTTACAGTACCAGGGTCAGGAGGAAAAATTAATCCATGTTCCGCCACTGCATTGTTTAAATCTTGAATAATTACACCAGGTTGAACTGTAGCAGTTAGGTTTTCTGCGTCAACTTCTAGAATCTTATTCATTTTAACAGTTGCCATTACTAATCCCTTTTGGGTAGGAATGGTACCACCACTTAGATTTGTTCCAGATCCTCTAGGGTATAATGGAATCTTGTTGTCTCGGCAGAAGTTAACGATAGCTTGCACTTGCTCGGTCGTCTCCGGAGTAACAACTGCATCAGGCAATTGACTAGGCATATCAGCCGTTGCATCAAAGCTGTATGTCACTAAGTCTTCCTTATCTACTAATAGGTTGTTTGAGCCTACAACTTCCTTTAATTTATTGATTAAATTTGCGTTTAACATTGCCATACCTCCATCATTAACCTTATTAATTAGCACATTTTGTCACTAGCTTTAACATTTATTAGGGAGGAGCTTAACTCCTCCCTAATTCAATGATTATTATACTTTTACTTTTTTTGTATTATAGCCTAATACCAAAGCCCATGCTCAGTAAAATAAAGCCAAGAATTGCTGCGAATACCAAGTAGTAAGTCATTGGAATTAGTGTCTTTCTAATAATATCTCCTTCGCGGTCAACTAGCCCTACAGTAGCTGACGCAGCCACAACGTTGTGTACTGTAATCATGTTGCCTGCAGCACCACCAACAGCCTGTAATGCAACTACTACAGTTTGAGCTGCACCAATCTCTGTTGCCACTCCGTATTGGAATAAGGAGAACATCATATTACTTACAGTGTTACTACCGGCAATAAAGGCACCTAGAGCACCGATGACTCCAGCAAATGCAGGCCATGTTCCGCCTGCAAAGGCAGCTACTCCAGCAGCTAATTCTAGTGGCATGCTTTGAAGTCCGGAACCATTCATACCTGAGTTAATGAATACCCGTACCATTGGTACTGCCATCAATAATGCAGGTGCTGCAATAATCATAGTCTTAAAGGACTGAGAGAAAGATGCACTAAGCTCTTCTTTCTTCATTCCTTGAATAAAGTAGGTGCATAGTACAACTACTAGGAATATGAAACCAGGTGAATAGAATAGCTGAGCATTTGTACTAACACTTGTTCCTAAAATATTATCAAATCTAATAGTAGTTAAAGTCGACACATCTGGAAGCGCCTTAGTTAATGCAGCTTTCAAAGGAGCAATCATTCTAGAAGCTACTAAGAAGATACCTACTAATACGTAAGGAACCCATGCCTTGAACAAAGTCATTCCAGGTCTCTCTTCGCCAACCTCACCAGTATAAGTTCCCATCCAATCTTGAACCCAGTCCTTCTTAGGTGGGAAATCCCATGTTGTCTTAGGTGTTAAGAAATTGTTTTTCGCTGCAAATACTACAATTGCCAGACCAATTAAGCCACCAAGCATTGAAGGGAACTCAGGTCCTAAAAGGTAAGCGATAGCTAAATATGGAACTACAAAGGCTAACCCTGCAAAAATAGCAAACGGCGCTACTTCTAAGCCCTCTTTAATAGACTTGTTTTTGCCAAAAAATCTAGTAAGCATTACTGCCAAGAATAGCGGAATTAAAACACCAACAGTTGCATGAATAAGAGCTGCGGTGAAGCCGATGTGATATAAATATCCTGAACCTACAGCTGCATTGTACTGATAGCCTGCAGCCTGAGCCGCATCTACTACTAATGGAGTATTTAAACCAGTGTTAACTCCAACTAGAACTGGTGTACCAACTGCACCAAAGGTAACTGGTGTACTTTGAATAATAAGAGCCACCATTACCGCAGCCATCGCAGGGAAACCTACCGCCACTAATAGCGGTGCAGCTACTGCCGCTGGAGTACCGAAGCCAGCAGCACCCTCAATAAATGCTCCGAACATCCAAGCGATAATAATTGCTTGAATCCGTCTATCAGGTGAGATGTCAATAAAGCCTCTTCTAATAGTACTTACTGCCCCACTGTTGGTTAAAGTATTTAACAGCAGGATTGCTCCAAATATAATCCATAACAAGGTAAGTGCAATAATTGCACCCTGGATTATTGAAGCTGCTACAACAGTGCCAGCAACGCCCCAAACAGTAATTGCAAGAACTGAAGTTACAACAAGAGCAATAAACATGGCTCTTTTAGCTGGCCAACGAAGAATTACTAAGAATAAGAACACGGTAATAATAGGTGCTAACGCTAATAATGAATACATTCTTTAACCCTCCTCTAATTTTTACCAAGCTTTAATATAGGTGTGTTGCTTGATGGTAAAAACGCTTTTTTTGTATATCCCTCCTTCTGCTTATTATATTTAGGTAAAACCACCCACCTAAAACTATTGCTGATAAACTGATAATAGCATTTATGACATCTGTTACCAGCATGGGCTGGTGGTCAGACCACCTT
>JAWSUQ010000125.1:0-7536 GCA_033549265.1 Bacillota bacterium | reverse complement strand
TTATCTCCTATTTTATGCTTACTCCTGGTAGGCTGCCCCTCCCAAGAAGCGTATACATTTTAGCCTGGATTCTTAATATTGCTTTTATTGGAGGCTCCCGATTAGCCTGGCGCCTATTTCGTGAATATGGTTTTAACTATAAGAATGGCAAAGATGGCAAACCCATATTGGTTATCGGGGCAGGCGATTCAGGGGTAATTGTTGCAAAGGAGCTGAAACGCCATTATAGCAATAATATTAATATTATTGGATTTGTGGATGATGACCCAGCTAAGCAAAGACTAAGCATTCTAGGGATACCGGTATTGGGAAACAGGAGTGTAATAAAAAATTTAGTAGAACGTTACGATATTCAGGAAATAATTTTAGCTATTCCCTCAGCTCCTGGAAAAGTAGTCCGGGAGATTATTGAAATTTGTCAGCAAACTAAGGCTAAGCTGAAGATTCTCCCTGGCATGTATGATTTGATTGAAGGAAATGTTACCGTTAGTCAAATTAGAGATGTTGAGGTAGAGGATTTGTTAGGGAGAGAAGCTGTTAAAGTGAATCTAACGGAGATTTCAGGCTACACCACGGAAAATACGGTCTTGGTGACTGGTGCTGGGGGATCAATAGGCTCAGAATTGTGCCGGCAACTAATAAATTTCTTGCCTGAGAAGCTGATACTGCTTGATGTATGTGAAAACAATACCTATGAAATAGAGATGGAGCTCAGACAGATAAATCCTAATGTTCAAATTGTACCATTGGTAAAGGATGTGCGGGATCGAAAAGCAATTGAACAGGTGTTTAAGACATATAGGCCTCAAGTGGTGTTTCATGCGGCGGCTCACAAGCATGTGCCGTTGATGGAGATTAACCCTGAGGAGGCTATTAAGAACAATGTGATGGGTACATACAATGTGGCCTATGCTGCTGATTTATTTGGGGTTAACAAGTTTGTATTAATCTCCACCGATAAGGCAGTAAACCCCACTAGTGTCATGGGTGCATCTAAGAGGATAGCGGAGATGTTTATTCAGCACATGGACAAGACTAGCAAGACCAATTTTGTAGCTGTCCGGTTTGGCAACGTGTTAGGCAGCAGAGGCAGTGTCATCCCTTTGTTTAAAAAGCAAATTGCTCAAGGGGGACCAGTGACGATCACTCATGAGGACATGGTAAGATATTTTATGACTATACCTGAAGCAGTGCAACTGGTGATACAGGCGGGGGCGATGGCTGAGGGTGGGGAGATCTTTGTCCTTGACATGGGTGAGCCAGTTAAGATTATGGACCTAGCCCGGTCACTGATCAAGCTTTCCGGTTTTGAGCCCAATATTGATATTGAGATTGTAGTTACTGGCATGCGGCCGGGTGAAAAGCTCTACGAAGAGCTGTTAACCGCTGAAGAAGGGGTTAATGCCACAACCCATGCGCGAATCTTCGTAGCTAGGCCAAATGGATTAAAGGTTCAGCTAATTGAAGAGACCATGGCTAATATGGTAGCTGGCAAGCTGCCAATCAATCAGCATGAAACTGAATTGTTTTTGCAGCAGTTTTTGCCGGAATTTAGGATTATTGAAAATAAGATGACAGGTTAAAAACCAATCCACAATGGATTGGTTTTTTCATTGGTGCCTGACACTAACTTATAAACTTATCAAGTTGTTAATTGGTGGCAAAGCAATGCAAAGGGGTTCGGTATAATTTAAAAATTAAAAAGAAAAAGCTGCTTGCTTTTGCTTTTTCTTGATCCCTTATCAATAGGTATAAGTTCATTGCTTATAACTTCCTCATAATAACTAATTCTCGTTCTTGCTGGGGCATGGGCACTACCATTCAGTTTAAATTGGTTTTTTAGGAGTTATATTTGCTTGTCTTAAAATTGGCCTTCAAAAATAATTGGTTATTGCTGGTAACTTCCGCTTTGTTATATAATGTAATAGGGTGACTAGACATTTGGAAAAATATAGGGGGTGAATATAGTGGGACTTATAGATATGCTATTTAGCGTAGATAAGAAGATAAAGAGTCCAATATTTGTTAAAGATTTTTGTAAAGAAAATAAACAGCTTACTGACCTAATAGAATTGTCAGGTAAGATAAAAGATGGTGAGAAAAAAGATTTTATTGATCAAGACATTGTTTTTTTAAGAGCAGGGATTGAAGGGGAGAGCAATGTTTATTTTGAGCTTAAGAATTCATTTATGCCTATGCTATGCTTGCATGATATCAGGCTTGAATACGGAGATTATATAGCTCAGTTTGACTTTATTATTATTACCAATAAGTTCATATGTATTTTGGAAACTAAAAGATTAAATGGAAATATTGCAATAAATAAAGATGGGGACTTTATTAGAATGATCCCAAATAAGTATGGTAAGATATATAGAAAAGAAGGTATGTATAGTCCTATTTCACAGAACGACAGGCATTGCAATATATTAAAAGAAATTCTTTTGAAGGAAAAACTTATCAGGAACATGCCAGTTAATTCATTAGTTGTAATGGCCAATCCTAAAACAATTATAGATAAGCAAAAATGCCCCGCTTATATTTCAAAAGCTTTATATAAATATGATCAGATTATTCCTTATTTTAAAAGACACATAAATGACGAAAAGAATGATATGGATGTCGCTGAAAAACATATGTACCGAATTGCTAACTATTTAGTTGAACATCATACTCCTTTAGAATACGATTACTATAATAAGTATAGGTTAACAGAGGAAGATTTTATTGATAATAAGGAAAGTTTAGGCGTTAAGCTAAAAACGGGAATTAGACAGGTCAATGAGAGTGGAGAAAGCTATCAAACCAATACTTTTAAAGAAAAAGATAAAGACCAATTATATAATGAATTGAAAGCTTACAGGCTTCAAAAATCTAAGCAAGAGAATTTAAAGCCTTACTTTATATACAGTAATGCTGAGATGGAAGAGTTGATATCTAAATATCCTACTACTATTGAGGAGCTTCTTAATGTTAAAGGTTTTGGAAAAGTAAAAGCTGAGAAGTATGGAGAGGATATATTAAAGATATTTATTTAGAAAAAAATTTTGATTAAAAAAATGAAATACTAAATTATTCAAGATCAAATTAATAGAGGAAATTTTTAATGAATCATCGAATATTATCATAAAAATAAAAAAACTTAGATATTGGGTGATCAAAATGAAACATAATAGCAAACGGATTATTTTTATAAGCTACCCAAGATTAACTAAGGTAATATCACACCTAGTTCCTGCTTACATAAAAGAAGTGTTAGTTTTTGAAGGACATTTAAACGAAGTAGTGGAGATTGCTAGAAAGTTTATTTATGAAAATACCGTTGATGTCATCATCAGTGGTGGTGCTAATGGAAAGCACCTTAAGGAACATATTAAAGAGATCCCTGTGATTGTATTTAGGATAACTATAGCTGATTTGCTAGAAGGAATAAAATATTTGAGCAAGCAAGTAACTAAGATAGGTATCTTAGGCTATAAAGACACGATTCCCGACCTTATCTCATATAAGGAGCAAATTTCCTTTGATTTTTCTCAGGAATGGTTTACTAGTCCTGAACAAATGCCAGAGTTATTTCACAAAATGGTAGCTGAAGGCTGTGATGGTTTTATCGGCACTGGAATGGTCTGTGATTATGTCACTGATTATGGTTTCCCCGCCTATATGGTTTACTCTAAAGAGAATGTAAAGGAAGCCTTTAAGGAGGCCTCTAAGTATCAAGTGGCGTTAAATTTCAATAGAGAACGGGAAGAACGGACTAATACCATTTTAAATAATTCAAAAAGGGCTTTTTTGATCATAGATTCAGATCACCTGATTAAAACTGTCAGTGCTTCTGTTGAAAATATTCTAGGTATTCCAAGCGATAGGCTGGTTGGCAGCATTTTGGATGATATCGTTGACGTGACTGAATTAAATTCCATTATTTCTGGTAATAAAGGAGAAAGTGAAAGCAAGGTAAAGGTAAATGGCAGGGAGTTAATAGTCAGCTGGAAACCAATTAAAATAGATGATCAGTTAAGTGAAGTGATAGCTATTTTTGATGATATTGAAACTACTATAGGTTCAGAACCATATAAAACTAAAAAAGAGTTAGTCTATAATGGCTTTACAGCCTCTTATTCCTTCCACCATATAATTGGCCATTCAAATCCTATTCAGAATGCAATTGAGCTAGCTAAAAGCTATGCTAGTACGAACCATACAGTACTTGTTTTAGGTGAGACAGGAACAGGCAAGGAGCTGTTTGCCCAATCCATCCATAATAATAGTGTCCGAAAAAACCGCACCTTTGTCTCTGTCAACTGCTCGGCGTTGCCAGGGTCTCTCTTAGAAAGCGAGCTTTTTGGCTATGAATCAGGTACCTTTACCGGGGGGCGCAAGGAAGGAAAGTCTGGATTAATCGAACAAGCAAATACAGGAACGCTGTTTCTTGATGAAATTGGCGATATGTCCCCTGAAGGCCAGGTAATGCTTTTGAGAGTATTGCAAGAGAAAAAATTACGAAGATTAGGTGGAAATAAAGTAATCAATGTTGATGTTCGCATAATAGCAGCTACTAATCAGCCATTAGAAAATTTAGTATCTAAGGGGTTATTCCGTTCCGATTTATTTTATCGATTAAATGTTTTGAATTTAGAGCTGCCGCCGCTGCGCAGCCGGCGAGGAGATATCCCGGATCTGGTTAATCATTTTGTTAAGGAGCATAGCCTAAAAATTAATGCCAAAGCCTTAGAGCTATTAAAAGGGCTTTTTTTGCAGGCAGACTATCGTTGGCCCGGCAACATCAGGGAATTAGAAAATATCGTTATAAAATTTAGCAGTTATCCACTAAAGAATTCTGAAGATATTAGGTTGCTAATGGAAAAACTATTAATCCCCCAGACTATTTGCAAGGAAGATTATTTGCTGAATGAAAAAAAGGCTGTTGGACTTGATACACCTGTAAATTCTCAAATATTAAAGGCTTTGGAGCAAACCTATTGGAATAAAACTAAAGCAGCAAAGATCTTAGGTATGAGTAGGACAACCCTTTGGCGAAAAATGTGTGAAATGAATATTGATTGTAAAAAAATATAATTGAAACAAAAATGAAACAGTTTGTTTAAACAGACTGTTTCATTTTTGTTTCACGAAAATAGTGGTACTAGTATTTTGGGGCATTTACAGTTGGCATAATATTTGCAATTTAATGACATTAAATGATTCATAAAATTCGTAAAACAGAGGTGGTTTAATGCAAATTGAAAGGTCGGGGCCATTAAAAGGTGTAAGGGTATTAGAAATAGCTAACGTAATCGCAGGGCCTTTTGCAGGATCTCTTCTAGCCGATTATGGAGCTGATGTCATTAAAATTGAGCTTCCTAATGTAGGTGATCCTTTTCGTGAATTTATGCCGACACATAATGGTGAATCACTAAGATGGTCAACCATGGCTCGAAACAAGCGTTGTATTTCTTTAGATTTGCGAGTTAATAAAGGAAAAGAAATATTTTTAGAGCTGCTTAAAACTGCAGACATAGTTATTGAAAATTTTCGACCTGGCATCATTGAAAAGTGGGGGATTGGCTACGAGGTAATGAAAGCGGTTAATCCAAAGGTAATACTAGTTAGAATTTCTGGTTACGGTCAAACAGGACCGTATCGGGAAAAGGCTGGGTTTGGAACTCCGGCAACAGCCTTTAGTGGGTATACCTATCTACAAGGTTTTCCAGATCGTGCCCCGGTAAGTCCACCTGTTTCACTATCTGATTATGTTGCTGGCTTATTTGGTGTGATAGGAGGGTTGAGCTCCTTAACCGCCATCCTAAAGGGTGAACAGCAGGAGGGACAGGTAGTTGATGTATCTTTATATGAACCACTATTAAGATTTTTAGATGGTGTAGTAACGGAGCATGGCATTAATGGGAAAGTGCCGGAAAGAACTCCCATGATTTCAGGAACAGCCAGTCCCAGTGATATTTTTGAAACTAAGGATAATAAGTGGGTTATTATTGTTGCCAGCACCCCAAAAACCTGGGAGCGCTTAGCCCAAGTAATGAAGCGGGCTGATTTAATTAGCAACGAGAAATTTGAAAGCAACCAACAAAGAGTTACAAATAATGAATTGCTAATTGGCATTATTGGGAAATGGGTTAAGGGATTTACTATGAATGAAATTTGTCAATTACTAGATGAAAATGGAATACCAGTTAGCCCTGTTAATAGTATTGAAGATATTATGCAGAATGAACAGTTCTTAGCCCGTCAGGATATCATAAGTGTTCCCCACCCTGTACTTGGCCAAATTAATATGCCTAATATTTTCCCTATTTTCTCTGAAACCCCTTGTACAGTTCGACATGTGGGGTCTGAGCTTGGCCATCACAACAGAGAAGTATATGTATCTGAGCTTGGCATGACCCAGGAAGAATATGAGAAATTGCATGAGCTAGGAGTAATTTGAGAGGAGAATCAGAAATGGAATATCCAAAAAGCGTAAAGATAAGGGAAGTTTGTACAAGGGATGGGTTTCAAAACGAACGCAACTTTATTGATACCGATAAAAAGATTGAAATCATTAATTTGTTGTCCGAATGTGGGTTTGCAGATATTCAGTATACCGCATTTGTCCATCCCAAGGCTGTACCAAACCTCAAAGATGCGGAGGAAGTCACTGAAAAGATAAACCGTATACCCGGTCTAACTTATTCTGCCTTAGTTGCTAATAAAAAAGGGTTAGAAAGGGCTGTGGCAGCTGGCGTAAAAAATGTTGAGTTTGCTATCTCAGCTACAGATTCTCATAATTTAAACAATGTTAATGCAACAACTAAAGAATCCCTACAAAGGATAGAAGAATGCCTAAAAGAAGATTATGACTGTGTTATTTCACCTGGAGCTGCAGTTGCTTTTGGTTGTCCCTTTGAAGGAAGGGTGCCTTTTGAGCGCATTAAGTGGTTGTTTCAGCATTATGTGGACTGGGGGCTTACTGAGGTAAGTATTGCCGATACAACGGGCATGTCTGACCCAATCCATGTTTACAACACTATTTCACGGCTGTTAGATCTTTTCCCTAATTTAGAGCTGGCTCTCCATTTGCATAATACCAGGGGGATGGCCTTGGCTAATATCTTTGCTGGCATTAAAGCCGGAGCAAAAATAATTGATACAGCTGCCGCAGGATTAGGGGGTTGCCCATATGCACCTGGAGCTACAGGAAATGTAGCTACAGAAGATGTTATACATATGCTTGATTTAATGGGAGTTGAAACAGGAGTTAACTTAGACAAAGTAATAGTAGCTGCTAAAAGGATACGAGAGGTGGTGGGGCATAGCGACAGTTATATTTTAAAGGCTGGTAAATCATATGATTTATCCAACGAGGCACCAAAAAAACAATGTAATTAAGTGAAGGGGGAAAAAACAATGAAATTTAAGAAGAGTATGCTGATTTTGCTTGTTATTGCTTTAAGTTTAGTTATGCTTGCCGGTTGTTCATCACAACCTAATCAGCCAGCTGAAGACAATAGCCAACAGCCAGCTGAGAATAAGTCTGCT
>JAWSUQ010000124.1:0-7538 GCA_033549265.1 Bacillota bacterium | reverse complement strand
AACTAAGTACATAATATAACATACCGCCTATTGTTTCAATATTTTTCCATCATTTATAAGAAAAGTGCACCGCCAACTGTCAGACTCAAGTCTAACATTGGGGTGCACATTGAAGCAAGTTCTTAATTCAGTGGGAGATTCAACTCCCTCTGAATTTTAGAACTGCAAATGCATGACTTAGTTGGCGTTGAACTCCCGCTTGTAGAAGCGGGAGACTCAGAGTGAAACTTGCCAACTTGTTGGCTTAGTTGAACTTGTGCAGAGCTAGCCAAGTTATGTCAGGTTAAAGATCTAGCCGCCTTTTTAAAGATATTTAATTTTTTAACAACTCTACTTTGACCTTGGTGACATCTCCGAAATGGGTCACCGTATAAAAATTGCCCTCATTGACTATTTTTAAGTCCTTACCGGTTATATTTAAGGGTACCGGAGAATAGAGCTTAAATTCTTTCATGCCTTTTGTCTTCAGTTCAATTGTCATGCTGCTTTTAGAGGGTATAATTTCTACCGGGCCATTTGACCTAATCAGGTGAATCTTGTTTTCTTGCTTGGTTTTGTCAACAAATTTAACGCTAATGGCTTCATCAACACCTAGATAGGTTCCAGTGGCACCCTGGTAATAAAACATGCTTGAGCTGTCAATCTCCTTGCCCATGAATTTCTCCCCAAGCTCCACCTTTACTCCCAGCGTATTTGCATACTCCTTTACCTTATCGGGAACATTGCTGTAGTTTGGCACCAGCAGCAGCTCATCTCCTTTGATGGCTACATCTAGATCCGCAAAGAAAGTGTTTAACAGAGCCCGAGCCATTTGCTCCTCAGTCATAAAGTTATATTCATGCTGCTCTTTAAATTCATTCATAAATGTGATTATGTTTATCAGCTTGTCATAAACAGGAGTATCCTTTGCCAAGCTGTGCTCAATGTGCTCAAAATAGGTAAGGGGTACATCCAGCATGGCCAAGCTGTCCCAGGCCTTGCCAAAATTCAAGGCATTAGGAGCAGAAACATTTAGCACAAAGGGCTCTAAACCATCTCCATCAGGCAGTACAAATGGCATTATCCACAAAAACTCCTTGCCATCCTTTGGCGCTGTCCCTACATTAGGGGGATTAAAGCCAAAATTCCACCACACCCCTGCATCCATCAGGTTTCTAAAGGTTCTAGTAGGGTCATCCTTATAAACCCGCCAGGTATGGTGATTTACACCCATATCATCTTCCCAGGGTATCCCTATATTTTTAAAGGCTTCTTTATGCAGCTCAATTTCTCTAATTTCCAGCTCCTCACTCTTAAACTCATGTAAGTGTAAGTGAGGTATAAGAGGCAGATATCTTTTAAGGGCATAGCTGATATTCTCATTCAGCTCTTTTTTATAGGGAAACAATTCACTGTCAATAGGATAAGGAATTCCATATTCCAGCTGGCCAATCAACAGATCCTGCTTGCCGTTATTGTTCCAATCCACCACTACAGGCACTGCATTATGGCCCACATTAATTGTTTTAGTGCCAAAAAAGTTTTGGTTTTGCCCTTCCAGCTTGCCGCTAAAGGACAAATTTCCTTTATTATCTCTTAAGTATAGGGCAATTTCACCATCCCCACCCCCTACTAAGAGATCTAGACCTCCATTGTTGTTCCAGTCCACAGCAAAGGGTGCAGCAAATTCATTTACTTTTACAGGTCCTTCGGTTTCGAGCAATTCAACCCCTTCATCAAAGCTCAGTCTATTGCCTGCTTTGGTTCCTTTAAAAAATATTACCTTGCCAGTGCTCTCGCCCACCAACAAGTCTGGAGCTCCGTCATTATCCCAGTCGGCTATTATCGGTGCGGCATCACCGCTTACCTTTAAGTTTCTTCCATCATTGCCCACGGCAATGTAGCCTGCTTTGGTAAGCTTAGGCTCTGTCTTACTACCCTTATTTAGGTACAGCTGTACTCGACCTAACCAATTCCCCACCAGCAAATCAAACAAGCCATCCCCATCGTAGTCATAAACTAAGGGAGCAGAATACTCTCCCACAGAGAGCAGTTGCTGATCATTAGTATATAAATTGACCACCTCAGCAAAGCGTGGCTCCCCATCAGTCCCTACATTTTCAACTAAGTATACCTCTCCGTCAAAGGCGCCTACAAGCAAATCCTTGTTGCCATCACCGTTCCAATCCACCACCTGGGGATAAGAGCGGTATGGAAGCTCTATATCGGCAAGTAAGGTATAATAACCCGGGTATCGTCCAAAGGTCAAGTAGTCTTTGTCTGATTCTAGCCTTTCTCCGGAGGAGTAAAAGGAATTTTCCAGCTCCCCTGGAAAGAGAGGGACCTCAGCAGTACCTATATTTAGCTGCAGGCTTAGGCTGCTATGCCACTGCCCCCAGTTGTAGCTTCCTCTGATGATGGAAAAGGTGGGAACCTGATTGTACTCCGCCAATAAATCTGTCCACTTAATCATGTCCTTCAGGACGAAGGAATAAAGGGCTTCATAGTGATTCTGCCAAGCAACCCCAGAGCGTCCATAGGGGCCATAGCTTTTCTTTAGTGTAAAGCCATACTTTTCTTTAGAAACTAAACCAACTAGCTCATTGCGAAACATATAATTGGCGGTGGCGTAGCCAAAGTGGAAGTATTTCTGCTGTCCCTCAGGTATAAAGTCTAGCCTAGTTATAAATTGCTCATTAGGCATAAAATTATTAGCCCAAATAACTACCCCGTCCCCTATTTCATTAGCCAGCAGGTAAGCTAAGCCCTCCTGCTCCACTATAGGAGTAGCAGCGTCAGCTATGGCTGCCTTGTCATAATTTAGGTGGAATTCTGGATTGAGGCCTTCATAATGCCTGTAATCATCGGCAAAGGAACGCCAAATTCCCTGCAGCCCTTCCAGGTTTGGCCGCACTTTTGGGTATGTAAAATCCATGGCAGTAGTTTCTATATTTTTAACTTCTTTAATCCCCAAGAAGCCCTTAGGAAATACATCAATATACTCATGGGATAAGAAGAGATGTCCCCCTTCAGCTACATAGCTTTCCAGTATTTCAACGATAGGCTGGAAGGTACTGTCCTCAGCCAAGCCGTTATCTAGATATATAAGATCATAGTCCTCTGCCTTTAACGCCAGCTGGGTTGATATCTTTTTAGTTTCTAGCTCAATAGCTGGTATGAGGCTTTGCTGGAAGTGTTGATAAATACTGGCGTTTTTTAAACCTTGTTGGCCTGTTAGAATTAGCACCTTAACCTTATAGTCATTATCAATTCCCTTTGGAGCCTCAATAGCCTTGGGCAAGTATGCAGTGATGGCCAAGCTGTCCCCCGTCAAGCCACAGCCGGTAATGATAATAGCAATTGCCAGAAATAGCACTAGAAAATTTACTTTTAATCGTCTCATTTTAATACCCTACCAATCTTTAAGTGATGTGTAAATTAAACCCCTAAAAATACAAAGCTATCTGAAGAGCTGTTAACCCTTACAGATAGCTAAATGTCTACTGAACCTTCTTGACCAATTCATCAACTATTAACTGCAATTGATTAGCCTTTGTTGTCAACCTTTCGATTTCTGCCTCCAGCTCAGTTACCTTAGCTTCCAATTGTTCTTCTACATAGCTCTTAGCTACTAGCGGATCGTTTTGGGAGCCTGGTGGTGCCTGTGAACTAGCTTGTACCTGTTGTCCTATGATGAATCCAAAGGAAAGGGCAGTGATTACTGCTACGATAAGGATGATTTTCCCCGACTTTTGCATCTTATTCCCCTCCCTGATTATAGGACTTTTTCTGATTGTTTAGGATAACCTGAGTATTGATAATGCCCAACCTTTCAGCTCCTAATATGATAATTATCGAAAGCATCGATAGAATCATTACTCCTTGAGCTGTTGTCAGGAAAGTTAACAGTACTGCGCTCAGTCCCATCACCAGGTGAATCCCATAGATAACCACTACAGTAGCTTTATGGGTAAGTCCCATGGCTAACAGGCGGTGATGCAAATGCTCCTTGTCGGCAGAAAATATAGGCTGATGATTTAAATACCTTCTCACAATTGCAAAGGCCGTATCTAAAATAGGCACCCCTAAAATAAGAATAGGGATGAAGATAGATATAACCGTTGCACTTTTTCCTAATCCTAAAATAGATAAGGTAGCTAAAACAAAGCCTAAAAACATGGAGCCGCTATCTCCCATAAATATTTGGGCTGGATGAAAGTTAAAGCGCAAAAAGCCTAAGGTGGCTGCAGCTAAAATCAACGCCGCATACATTACAACTGTTTGTCCTTCAGTCCAGGCCACTATTGCTAGGGTTATGGCTGTAATAATTGCTGTTCCAGCAGCTAATCCATCTAAGCCGTCGATTAAATTGACTGCATTAGTTATTCCGATTACCCAGAATATTGTCACCGGAATGCTTAGCATGCCTAAGGCAATCACTCCGTTAAAAGGATTGGTAATAAATTCTACATCAACACCGAAATGTACCAAAATCAAAGCCGCAGCTATTTGCCCCAGTAGCTTCAGCTTCGGGGAAATATCTCTGATATCATCTAGGATACCTATGGCCACAATAATAGTGGCGCCTAAAATCAAGCCCATCAGACTTTCACTTAAGGGCAATCCTACCAGCACAGCAGCGATGAAAGCCAAATAGATAGCTAGACCTCCCATCCGAGGCATCACCTTGCTATGGACTTTGCGGTGATTAGGAGCATCTACTGCTCCAATCTTAAATGCCAGCTTTTTTACTAATGGTGTACAAATAAGCGGAATTACAAAAGCAACCATTATTGCGGCTACTATTTTTTCCATTTAAACTCTCCCCTCAGTTCCTTCTCCAAATAAATCATCAATATATATTCGCAACCCACTCTCTATTTTAGAGAATTACTGCTACTTTTGAATAGCAAACATTAAATTTCCTTCAGCAACTAACTTGCCATCTACAAAAGCCTTGGCTTCACTCTTCCCAATATTGCCTCTCAACTGCACCAGCTCCACCTCTAAGCGCAGCTGATCTCCTGGAACTACCTGGCCGCGAAAGCGCACCTTATCGATTCCAGCAAAAAAAGCAATTTTACCTTTGTATTGAGGCATCTTCAGTAATGCAACTGCACCTACCTGGGCCATAGCCTCTACAATCAAAACGCCGGGCATTACTGGATACTCTGGGAAGTGACCTTGAAAAAAGTTTTCGTTAATAGTTACATTTTTAAGGCCAACTGCTCTTTTACCCTCTTCAAGTTCCAAAATCCTATCTACTAATAAAAACGGATAATTATGTGGTAAGATTTTTCTAATTTCATTGACATCCAGCACTTTCATACACCTCTCTCGTAGGACATACCTAATACCTTTTCTACAAAAAAGTTCATTTTCCTGCATGATTTTATTCACTTGGGAATAATTACATGATATTACAGATAATTAAAGCTTCAGCCGGCTTAAGCCCTGCCTTATTATACTAATTGTTTCTTCTTCCCGCAGCAGTATAATAAGCCCACCGTAGACAAATGCTCCTACCAAAATTGCAATGGCAACTTGAATCATCAACGAACCACTGACTAAGGTGAAAATCTTAAGAGTAAACCAAGCCATTACACCTGAGGCTATTAATATTTTCAGCAGTGATGCCCCCAGCTGTTTATGGGGCAGCCCCTCCAGGTGTCTGGTAAGATAAAAGTATAATAGTCCTGTATTCACTGTGGCTGCCAATGAATTTGCCAGCGCCAGCCCGCCATGGGTCAACGGCTTTATTAAAATAAAACTCAACACCACATTAACGATAATCGATATTAAGCTCATTATAAACGGAGTCCTTACGTCCTGCACTGCATAATATGCCCTGGTTATTACTAGGTTAGCGGCCTGGGCAAACATGCCCACAGAAAAGAAAATAAGTGCCTTTGCTGTCATTGCAGTGGCGGTTGCGTCAAAGGCCCCCCGTTCAAAGAGCAGGGCCACGATAGGCTCAGCCAATACTATTAGCCCAACTCCGGCAGGAATGGCTATCAGCGTCACTAGCCGCAGGCCCCTCATCAGAGTAGCCTTTAGCTTAGGATAGTCTTTGGCAATAGCCTGGGCCGATAAAGTCGGAAAAATCACGCTGGATACAGCGACAACAAATATCCCTAAAGGCAGCTGCATCAATCTAAAGGCGTAATTTAGGGCAGCTATGCTTCCCTCAGCCAAGCCCGATGCAAATACTCTATTGATGGCAAAATAAATCTGGTTCACTGCAACGCCAATTACTATGGGCATAATTGTGGCTGCTATTCTTTTAATGTCTGGGTGCTTGTAGTCAAAGGTAAAGCTATATCTAAATCCCAGCTTCCGTAATATGGGCAGCTGAATTATGAGAAAGCCAAGCATACTGACTAAAGTGCCCACTGCTAGGCCTGTTATCCCGTATTTGCTCCCAAATACTATGACGGCAATAATTATCACCAAGCTTGAAAAACCAGGAGCAAAAGCCGGCAGTGCAAAGTAGTGAAATGCGTTTAAAATACCAGTTAAAAGCATTCCCACCCCCATGAAAATCACTGACGGAAACATTATTTTCGTCAGGCTTGATGCCAATTCGGTTGCTTCCGGATTAAATCCAGGGGCAGTCAGCTTTACTAAAAGCGTGGAAAATCCTACTCCCATTATGGTAAACAAGAGCAATACGGCAAAGGATATATTTAGCAAATTGCTAACTAACATCCATGCTTCCTTTTCCCGCTTTTCCACCAAGTACTCAGTAAAAATCGGCACTACTGCAGTAACAAGGGCAGCACCTAAAATAGCCTGCAAAAAATACGGGATAGTATATGCAACAAGATATGCGTCTACCGCCGTGCTTACGCCAAATTTATCGGCGATAGCCATTTCCCTGCCAAAGCCCAATAGCCTGCTTAGCAGGTTCATTATCACGATAGCCCCGGCAGCTTTTACCATTTTATTACCTGCACTCATTGTTTTTCCTCTCTGAACAGCTAGATTAATAATATTATTTCCATTTATTACCTAGATAAATCAACTGCTACTTTATCCATAACGTTACTATAATAGAAGACTCTCTAAATTTAGTCAACAATTATTTAGTTAGTTTTAATGTCTGCAGTGCGGTTTGCTCCATCCCAAAGAACTGTTAGTCCAAAGCCATCCCTTAACAGGCTAATTGGAATATAGGTTTGATTGTTTACTAGCCTCGGAGATAAGGGTAAAGCTCCTGTCTGCCCGTTAATTTTAATCTCTGTACTGTCAATACTGAAGGATACCTGCCTGCCATCCTTTACAGCAAGCCCTGATTTGGTTTGATTATCCCAATGAACTGTTATGCCAACTGCATCAAATACCTGCCTCATTGGAACAAGCATGCGGCTATCAACCATAATGGGGCTAATACCCGTTAAAAACTCTTGCCCATTTAACAGCACCACTGGAAGCTTATTGTTAATCTCCATTACTACCGATTGACCGTTGGTATAGCTCAGGGATATTAGGAAATGCTTAGAGGGCAATAGGAATCCACGCCACTGATTTAATACAGACAGCTCGCTTATGACAGGCCG
>JAWSUQ010000123.1:0-7546 GCA_033549265.1 Bacillota bacterium | reverse complement strand
ATGCCCACAGGAGCAGGAAAGTCACTATGCTATCAAGTGCCAGCACTTATCTTAGAGGGAGTTACTTTAGTAGTATCCCCATTAATTTCCTTGATGAAGGATCAGGTTGATTCACTAACAAATATGGGAATGCCAGCGACCTATATCAATAGCTCTTTGAAGATATCTGAGACAAAGAAAAGAATTGAGGATGTCAGACAGGGTAAGTATAAGCTATTATATATTGCTCCAGAAAGATTAGAATCAGAAGATTTTCTTACACTAATAAGTACTTTACAAATCGCCTTTGTGGCAGTAGATGAAGCCCATTGTGTCTCCCAGTGGGGGCACGACTTTAGGCCTAGCTATCGTCGTATATCAGCCTTTATCAAAGGGTTGCCACAAAAACCTATTATTGCTGCCTTTACGGCTACCGCAACTGAAGAGGTAAAAAAGGACATCGTTTCTTTATTAGGGCTAAAGGACCCTCATATCTATATCACTGGTTTTGACCGGGAAAACTTGTTTTTTGCTGTAGTGAGGGGCTCCAATAGAAAGGACTACATTTTAAGCTACTTGGAAAATAATAGAGGACAGGTAGGTATTATTTACGCCGCAACTCGCAAAGAGGTGGAAAGCATTTACAAAGAGCTAAAAAAAGCAGGCTTTAATCCTACTAAGTATCATGCTGGACTTTCTACAGAAGAAAGAAAGCAAAACCAAGATGCATTTCTCTTTGATGATAACAGCATTATGGTAGCTACAAATGCCTTTGGGATGGGTATTGACAAATCTAATGTCAGGTTTGTTATCCATCACAATCTGCCAAAAAACATGGAAGCTTATTATCAAGAGGCTGGACGGGCTGGACGAGATGGTGCTCCCAGTGAATGTATTCTTTTATTTGCCCCTCAGGATATTATGCTGCAGAAATTTATGATAGAGCAGTCTATCAGATCCCCTAAGAGAAAGGTCAATGAATATAAAAAGCTTCAAGAAATTGTGGATTACTGTTATACGCCAATCTGCCTCCGAAAATATATTTTAGAGTATTTCGGGGAGGATAATATGCCTGACAACTGCCATAATTGCTCCACCTGTACTGATGCTACCGAATTAGTAGATATTACTGAAGAGGCACAGAAAATCTTCTCCTGTATCATTCGCTTAAAGGAAAGGTATGGCGGTACTTTTGTAGCGCAGGTTCTAAAAGGCTCTAAAAACAAAAAAATTATTGATCTAAAATGTGACAGCCTAACTACCTATGGGATCATGAATAGTTATTCCGAAAAGGAAATTAAGGATTATATTAGTATCTTGGTGGCTGATGGCTATCTTAGACTTACTGATGGACAATATCCTGTAGTTAAAATTGAAGAAAAAGCATTGCCAGTCTTAAAAAATAACGAAAAGGTTTATCAAAAGGTGCAAAAAAAGCAGGAAGTATTGCAAAAGGATAACACCTTATTTGAACAGCTAAGAAAATTGCGGAAGGATATCTCCACTAGCGAAAACCTGCCACCCTACGTTATTTTTCCAGATAGCACCCTACAGGAGATGAGCAGGGTGTGTCCCATAGATGCAGAATCGATGCTAAGGATAAAAGGTGTTGGGGAAATAAAGCTGCAAAAATACGGCCATACCTTTCTATCCCATATTAGAGATTATGTAACTACTGGTTCCAAGTAAGGAAATTTTCCTACAATGGAGGTTCTATTCTTTGAAACTATTATTAATTCGATGAGGATTCCGCCACTCCATTAGTAATCCATAGTTATGGGACTCCTCATCCTCTAAGTAGTTGTCCACAAGCTCCAGAGGAGTCCGACCGCAGCGGAGCAAAAAGGTAATGACAGGATCCTTTAGCTGGCCCTGGACCACCCTTTCTACGTATTCCTCAGGGGTCATAGCATCCGCATGCTTATGATACCCAGGCATTCTCCCTCCCCCAAGTAAGCGCTCAAGTCCCTGATGGACTACTACCTCATACATTGATTGCATTAACCATTTGCCCAGATCCAATCGTCGATAAGTAGGGCGAATACAGATATCTACCACATACAAGGTATTTCCATTGGGATCATGATTGGTAATATAGCCGTTATCGGTGATTTCTTCCCACCTATGATTGGGCTTGGCAGTGTCAAAATTTACTTTTAAGCCAGTGATTGAACCCGCCAGCTCCCCATCCACTTCAACACATAGGGCTCCCTCAGGAAATATATTGATATGGTTGGTCAATTGCTCTTCATTCCACCAAAGCTCCGACGAAAAAGGAGGTGGAAAGCTTTCTTGCTGAATTTCAATTAGCCCTGGGATATCCTCCTTTGTATAGTTGCGAATTTGAATAGCAGAATTTTTCCCGCCATTATTAAGTAATAATCTTTTCTCTAGCCTTGCCCTTTGATTTACCTGAAATTTACTCAAATCTGGATAAAGGTCTGTTCGACGGTCCCGCCAAGTGGTAACAGAGCCTGTTTTTCTAATTTCATATAGTAAAGATAGATCCAAATCAGCAGTAACAATCATATCATGATTAGGCTCTCCCTCCATCAATATGCCATTTTGAGGAAAGGGAATATCATTGGGGGTAAGGATGGCTGCTTGCCCGAAATTGGCCCGCATAAAGTCCACGGTAGGCAAGGAGCCCACCGTCCCAGTAGTAACTACATAGACTTGATTTTCAATGGTTCTAGCGTGGCAAGTATAACGAACTCGGTTGAAGCCGTGACGGTCATCGGTACAAGAAGGGCAAAAAATAATGTCGGCCCCTAATCCCCTCACCATCCGTACTACTTCCGGAAATTCAATATCATAGCACGTTAGCAAAGCAATCTTTCCCTTGGGAGTTTCAAAGATCCTGATGCTATTTCCCGGTGTTATTTGCCAGTTCGTTACTTCAGTGGGGGTAAGATGAAGCTTTGTCTGCTGCTTCACCTCACCATCAGGATAAAATAAATGGGCAGTGTTATATAACTTATCCTCATCTTTGATTATGTGGGTTCCACCGATAATAAACATCCCTGTATCGTTGGCCAAAGTAGTAAACAGCTCTATATATGCTTTAGTATACTTAGGTAAATCCCCTATCCCCTGCTGGTTTCCATTAATCTTAATTGACAGCAACTGAGTAGTTATGAATTCTGGGAAAAGTACAAAATCCGCCTTAAATTCTGCAGCGGTTTTCACATAGTTAGTAACTTGGTCAGCAAATTCGTTAAAGCTATTGATTGTATGTAATTTATATTGAACAGCTGAAACTCGTATTTTCATTTTAATTCCTCCAATTTGTTTCGTTAATAAAACTATAATCTATATGATATACTACCTGTCAATAGTAATTCGTTAAAAAAACATCCTTTGTTGTGTGACCAAAGGATGTTTTTCTTTCATTTATCTTATATCATTTAAATCGAATGGCGTTTGCTGATACACGTGATAATTGAGCCAGTTAGAGAAGAGAAGATTTGCATGCCCTCTCCAACGTACAATAGGAGGATTGTCAGGATTGTCATTAGGAAAATAGTTTTTCGGCACTTTAATATCAAGCCCCCTACCAATATCTCTATCATATTCAGCTTTTAAAGTAAGAGGATCATACTCAGAATGACCTGTGACAAAAATTTGCCTACCTCCATCAGTTTTCAAGATATACACTCCAGCCTCATCAGATTCTGATAGGATATCAAGCTCCTTAACCTTTTCAATATCCTCCCGCCTTACCTCCGTATGTCTAGAGTGAGGGGCATAAAATACATCATCAAAACCCCGTAAGAGCATGGTGTTTGGCTTGGAAACACGATGGTGAAACACACCAAAAAGCTTTTCCGCTAAAGGATATTTTTTGATGCCATAGTGATAATACAAGCCCGCTTGGGCTCCCCAGCAAATATGAAAGGTAGAGTACACATTAGTAAGGCTCCAATCCATTATCTGAGTAAGCTCATCCCAGTAGTTTACTTTCTCAAATTCCATTTCTTCCACTGGAGCACCGGTTATTATGAGACCATCAAATTTCTCATCCTTAACATCATCAAAAGTCTGATAAAAGTTGGTCAAATGCTCCTCAGGAGTATTTTTGACTACATGGGTTTTGGGGTGCAATAGAACTGTATCCACCTGAATCGGGGTATTCCCTATCAGTCGTAGCAATTGAGTCTCCGTCACAATCTTAGTTGGCATTATATTAAGGATGGCAATCTTCAGTGGTCTAATATCCTGAAGCAATGCCCTCTCTTCGGGCATCACAAATATATTCTCATTTGCTAGTACTTCTTTTGCCGGAAGGTTATTTGGTATTTTTATCGGCAATTTAGTTCACCTCACCTTTTGATTCAAATAGTTCATATGTTAATAAATTTGATTATAGCACACCTATTGTTGAAGAAAAAGCTTTTCCTTATTTTGATTATCTTTTACGTAGGATA
Organism: Bacillota bacterium; assembly: GCA_033549265.1. Lineage (GTDB taxonomy): Bacteria > Bacillota > Desulfitisporia > Desulfitisporales > JAWSUQ01 > JAWSUQ01. Next base: position 3,140 of record JAWSUQ010000123.1, on the reverse strand, counting down.
TTTTCTACCAATATAGAATACTAGTGTTTAAGAAAAAGACCTCGGTATATAGGGGCTTTTTGATAGGCATATTGACAAAGGAGGTTTTTATGAAACCTAATGTGAAACGTTCTGTCTGCCCTTATGACTGTCCTGATACCTGTGGACTATTAGTTGAGATTGTTAATGGCAAAGCTATTAGCGTAAAAGGAGACCCCAACCATCCCTTCACCAGAGGAAAGTTGTGCCCAAAGATGCAAGACTATCCAGCAACAGTATACTCCAGTAAAAGATTAACTAAGCCTTTGCTGCGCTCTGGACCCAAAGGGACCAATCAATTTCAAGAGGTATCATGGGATGAGGCCTTAAAGCTAATCAAGTCTAAGTGGACTCATTTAATGGACCTGTATGGAGCAGAATCAATTCTTCCTTACTCCTATGCAGGAACTATGGGACTAATCCAACGGAATTATGGAGACGCATTTTTTAATTATTTAGGTTCTTCACGACTTGAGCGCACCATTTGCTCCTCCACGAAAGGCCATGGCTGGTCCACCGTGATGGGGTCAACTTTGGCACCCCACCCTGACGAGGCCTTAGCTAGCGATTTAATTATCTTGTGGGGTACTAATGCTTTGGCTACTAACGTCCATTTTCTTCACAACGTTAAAGAAGCGAAAAAACAGGGTACAAAGGTTTGGTTAATTGAGACTTATGAAACACCAACCGCTAAAGTGGCTGATAAGCTTATTACTATTCAACCAGGAAGCGATGGAGCTCTTGCTTTAGGGATGATGCATGTCTTAGTGAGAGATCAACTCATAAACGAAAGTTTCATTAATCAGTACGTAGAGGGGTTTCAAAGGTTTAATGAGGAAATACTGTTAAGCTATACACCTGAATATGTTAGTAATATTACAGGCATAGCACCAGAGCTAATTGAAAGGCTAGCCCATCTTTATGCCCAAGCTAAAGCACCTTACATTAGTCTGGGAAGTGGCCTCTCCCGATATGGAAATGGTGCCATGACTGTCCGTTGTATTACTTGTTTGCCCGCATTAGTTGGGGCTTGGGCTAAACAAGGCGGCGGTTTATTTGCTAATATATCCACTGCTTCAGCCTTTAATATGTCAAAAGTTACACGAGGAGACTTCCTAAAGACACAAACCCGCACTATTAATATGAACCAGTTGGGGAATGTCCTAACAAATTTAGAAAATCCTCCAATAATGAGTTTATATGTATATCAATCAAATCCAGCGGCCATAGCTCCCGATCAAAACATGGTGATTAAAGGGTTAATGAGGGAAGATTTGTTTACTGTAGTTCATGAAAGGTTTCTCACGGATACCGTCAGCTATGCTGATATTGTGCTTCCTGCCACCACCTCCCTTGAGCATTCGGATATCTATCGCTCTTTTGGTCACTATTGCATTCAAAGGGCGTATCCTCTCATAGAGCCCCTTGGTGAGGCCAAGTCAAATTTTGAGGTATTCAAGCTGTTAGCTGAAACTATGGACTTTAATGAGGCTTTCTTTACTAAATCAACCGACGAGTTAATAGACGAATTAATACAAGACCCTAACTCCTGGCTAGCATCCATCGACTTTGATGCCCTAAAAGCGGGATATCCCGTAGAATTGCCGCTGCCTCACGATTATAAGCTTAAATTCAATACTCCTTCAGGAAAAATTGAGCTTCTAAATTCAAGAGAGGCTGAGCCACTACCAAGATATTTAGAACCCCATGGAGATAATGGACCTTATTGGTTTGTAAATGGCCCTAGCCTATATTCTTTAAACTCCTCTTTCAATGAACAAGCTGAATTAGTAAAAAAGAAGGGGAAAATGAGCTTAATGATGAATCCTCAGGATGCTTTGGACAAAGGTCTGTCGGAAGGGGAACTAGTGACAGCATTTAACCACCGGGGTGAAGTTAATTTTATTTTAAAAATTTCAGAAAAAATACCAAAAGGAGTAGTAGTTTCTGAGGGAATATTTTGGCTTCAAGACTGCCCTGGTAACCGTTCAGTAAATGCACTGACTTCTCAACGCCTTACTGATAGGGCTTCCGGCAGTACCTTTTATGATACAAAGGTTGAAGTTAAACGGTCGTCATAAAAACCTTTTCTTAGGATTAAAAAAAGATAAGAAAAAACGCAAATCATCTTAGCTTATTAAAGCCATAGAAGATTTGCGTTTTTTTCTTATTCTTTATAAAGCAAAAACGTGCTGACCAATTTGCTTAATCACAGGTCTGGAAAAAATCCACTTGCTGGTTGATTTAACTGGATTATAAAAATACAAAGCACCGCCAGATGGATCCCAGCCGTTAATGGCAGCATTTGCTGCTTCATAGGCTGCTGCGTTTGGCTCTAACCAAATTGACCCGTCAGCAGCTGGTGAGAATTGATAATGCTTTCCATTAGTTACTTCAAATATTACATCATACACCGTATTTGGAAAATTAGCATGCTTAACTCGATTAAGAATAACTGAGCCTACCGCCACTTGTCCTTCATGGCTTTCTCCACGAGCTTCTGCGTGGATCATTCTTGCCAACCAATAAATATCATCGTTGTTAAAATCAAGAGTAGTGTTATTTGCTGATGTTGCAGATGCTAAAGTGGTTACACTAGCCCCTTGTGCTGGAATAACTAATTTTCCACCAGCCATAATTAAATTTCCTGATAAACTGTTGGCATTTTTAATATCAGCAATAGTCACTCCATATTGCTTAGCAATGGCAAATAGAGTATCTCCCCTTACAATATTGTGAATCCTATTATCGGACTCATTAGCTTGGACACTTGTCTGCCCTACAAAAATAAGTCCTAGTACAGTTACTGAAATCGCTAAAAACTTAAAATAGTTCATTTATGATACAACCTCCTTTGTTATGCAAATTATGGTGTATGTTCGAAGCAGTGACACGTCGGTAATTATACTACACCGATATCAGTAATGCACTGTAAAAAATATGGAAATTATTAAAGAGCATAAAAAATCACCTCTATGGGAGAGGCAATAATTTCTTAATCTAGCTATACCTTGCTATGATTTGAAACCATAATGTGAATAACCTAAAAAGATAATTGGTAAAATAAGACTAACCCAAATGGAGGTGTTATTAAATGGTTCAGATTGGTAACATACATATTG
>JAWSUQ010000122.1:0-7548 GCA_033549265.1 Bacillota bacterium | reverse complement strand
ACCGGCTCCGGCAAATCCACCCTGATTAGCTTAATTCCAAGGTTTTACGATGTTGATAGCGGCAGTATCACTATTGATGGATTAGATATACGGCAGATGTCTCAAAAAGCTCTGCGAGCCAAGATTGGGCTAGTACCCCAAAAAGCGTTGCTTTTTACTGGAACAATTGCGGAGAATATTCGCTATGGTAAGGAAGAGGCCACTGATGAGGAAGTAAGACAGGCTGCTGAGATAGCCCAGGCCACCGAGTTTATAGCTCATATGGATGAGGGCTTTGCCGCTAAAATTGCTCAAGGGGGCGCTAATATCTCTGGTGGGCAGAAGCAGCGACTGGCTATTGCACGAGCTTTAGTACGAAAGCCGAAAATCTTTATCTTTGATGACAGCTTTTCCGCCTTGGACTTTAAGACCGATGCCAGGTTGCGAGAAGCTCTGAAGAGTGAAACTGCTGATACCACTGTTATAATAGTGGCCCAAAGGGTTAGTACTGTGATGGGGGCAGATCAGATTATTGTTTTAGATGAAGGTAACATAGTGGGAATTGGCAAACATCAGGAGCTCAAGGAAAATTGCAAGGTATACGTTGAGATACTAGCTTCCCAGCTGTCAGAGGAGGAGCTAGCATGAGACAAGGAGATGGAAACAAAGACAATAAGAATCAGTCAAGTTCAGGGGCTGGCTTTGGCCCTGGCCTGAGACCAGGGATGGGCATGCCGGTGCAAAAGGCCAAGGATTTTAAAGGAACTTTAAAGCGACTCCTAGGCTACCTGGGGCCCTACAAGCTTCAGCTGGCAGCGGTATTCCTCGCTGCGGTTCTCAGTAACCTATTCAACATCATTAGCCCTAAAATATTGGGGCAGGCCACTACCAAGCTGTTTGAGGGAATGATGGGGAGAATCAATGGGGTGCCAGGGGCTGCGGTAGATTTTGAGTTTATCCTGAGGCTACTAATTATGTTGGGGCTGTTGTATTTGCTGAGTGCCCTATTCAGCTTTCTACAGCAATATATTATGGCAGGAGTGGCCCAGAAAACAGTATATCACCTGCGGAAGGATACAGATCAAAAGCTGGCTCGGCTGCCATTAAAATACTACGATGCTAATCCTCATGGTGAGACCTTAAGTCGGGTCATTAACGACATTGATAATATCAGCAATACCCTTCAGCAGAGCTTAACCCAGCTGATTACCTCATTAATCACCTTGCTGGGGGTAATTATAATGATGCTGACTATCAGTCCCTTGATGACTTTAATTGTTATTTTCACGCTACCTCTCAGTATTCTAGTAACTGTGATGGTTGCTTCCCGATCTCAGAAATATTTTAAGGGGCAGCAAAAGTCATTGGGGGAATTGAACAGCCATGTGGAGGAAATGTATACCGGACATCGGATTATCAAGGCCTTTGGCCACGAGGATAAGTCCGTAGCTAAGTTTGATGAAATTAATGATAGGCTCTACCAGTCAGCCTGGAAGGCTCAATTTATCTCTGGCATCATGATGCCGCTGATGTCCTTTGTCAACAACATTGGCTATGTGCTGATTTCTGTAGTTGGCGGGGTACTTGTGACAAGAGGAACTATTCAGATAGGAGACATCCAGGCCTTTATCCAGTATACTCGGCAGTTTTCCCATCCTATTATTCAGGCCTCTAATATTGCCAATGTGATTCAGTCAACCATCGCCTCCGCCGAACGAGTATTTGAGGTGCTGGATGAAGCGGAGGAAATGCCGGAGCGGGATGAAGCTAAGGTGATAAAGGAGGCCAAGGGGGATGTAAGCTTTAAGGAGGTCACCTTCAGCTATAAAGAAGGGGTCTCCTTGATAGAGAATTTGAATATCGAGGTTAAGTCAGGCCAGACGGTGGCTATAGTAGGGCCGACGGGGGCCGGCAAGACTACATTGATTAACTTGTTAATGCGCTTTTATGAGCTTAAGGGGGGCCGTATCTTAATCGATGGAGTAACCATTGCAGACCTAAAGCGGTACAATCTTAGGAGCCTTTTTGGGATGGTGCTGCAGGATACCTGGCTCTTTAACGGCACTATCCGAGATAATATTGCCTATGGTAGAGAAGGGGCCACCGAAGAGGAAATTGTGAAGGCTGCCAAGGCTGCTAATGCTGATCACTTTATTAGGACGCTGCCGGAGGGGTATGACACTATTTTAAACGAAGAGGCCTCCAATATTTCTCAAGGGCAGAAGCAGCTTTTGACAATAGCTAGAGCCATTTTGGCGGACCCAGCTATTATGATACTTGACGAAGCCACCAGCAGCGTAGATACCCGAACAGAGCTAATGATTCAAAAGGCCATGCAGCGGCTGATGAAAGGCAGAACCAGCTTTGTCATTGCCCATCGCCTCTCCACCATTCGGGATGCGGACCTGATTCTAGTAATGGATCAAGGCAGCGTGATAGAGCAGGGGAACCATCAGGAGTTGCTTGATCGGGAAGGCTTTTATGCAGAGCTTTATAATAGTCAGTTTGCGGCTGTGGAATAGTAGGCAATTTGAAATAATTCACTCAGCCTAGAGTTCCAGCTTGCAAGTTTCTAAGCTTGTTTCTTTCTCAAAACGAGCTTAGAAATTTCAAAGCTGGAGCTTTAGTGAGCGCTTTGCCATGAAAATCTTAAACTTCCACCAGATACAAAAAATATAAAGACTTGCACCTACGTTTTAAGAACGTGGCGCAAGCCTTGTTTTATATGTGCTTTTTTGTAAATTTTTAAAACCCTAGCGAGATAGGCCTCCCATTTCCATTGCCGTTACCGTTAGGCGACAGCTTATACTTATTTATCTTCCGATAAATAGTAGCCCGACTGATGCCTAAGACATTAGCTGCCTGCTCCTTGCCTTCATCTGTCCAGCCAAATTCCTGAAGGGCCATGGAGATGGCCTGCTTTTCCAGCTCATCAATAGTCACTAGGTTAGTGATTACTGGTACAGCCGCCAGACTTTTTTTCTTGATTCGCGGCGGCAGGCTTGAGGGCTGAATCAGTTCCTGATCCTCGAGGTTAGCAGCATATTCTACTGTATTGATAAGCTCCCGAACGTTTCCAGGCCAGGAGTAATCTATACAAATCTGAATAGCCTGAGGAGTGAAGCCGGTTATAGTTTTCCCTAACAGCTGACTATGGCGCTTTAAGTAGTGATTCAATAGCTGAGGGATATCCTCCTTGCGCTCTCTGAGGGGAGGAATAGTCAACGGGATAACGCTTAAACGGTAATAAAGGTCCTCTCTGAACTCCCCCCGATCCACCATTTTATTAAGGTTGCTGTTGGTGGCAGCGATAACTCTGATGTCAACTGGGATGATTTTGGTGCCACCTACCCGCTCAATTTGCTTTTCCTGCAGTACTCGCAGGAGTTTAGCTTGGAGGTAGAGGGACATATTGCCGATTTCGTCTAAAAATAGGGTGCCGCCGTTGGCCAACTCTATTTTTCCTGGTTTGCCGCCCCGCTTAGCCCCGGTAAAGGCACCGTCTTCGTAGCCAAAGAGCTCGCTTTCCAAGAGGGACTCGGGGATAGCGCCGCAATTAATGGCCACAAAGGGATGGTTAGCGTGGGTACTGGCGGTATGGATGGCTCGGGCAAAAACCTCTTTACCGGTGCCGCTTTCCCCTACTATTAAAACTGTGGAGTTGCTGCCAGCAATTTTTGCTGATTGCCTTTTTACCTGAGTAATTGCCTTGCTCTTGCCAATGATATCGTCAAAGTTGATAGTATGCTGCCGGGCTATAATTTTATAGGCCGCTTTTTGTGCCTCGCTAAAATCTTTGAAGGTAGCCACTGCTCCAACAATAGAGCCATCTTCGTCTAGGATCGGCTTGGCAGTGCTGACAAAGTGAAAATGTAAGTTTTTCAAATGAACAAATATTTCTTTAGATTTGTAGCCTTCAGCATCTTGTAGTACTTGCTTTAACGGAAGACCTGGCAAAACAGTTGTTACCGGCTTGCCGATGATAGCTTCTTTAGAAGTATCTACTAAAGCTTCCGCCGATTTGTTGAAGTGGGTGACTATTCCCTCTTCATCAATAGCTACTACACCTTCGTAAACTGAGTCTACGATGGCCGTAAGCTGATTGGCAATAACTATTTTTTCTGCCCACATATCTCGCTCCAAGATTTTTCCTACAAGCAAGTCAGCCATTCTGCTGATGAACTCTGTCAGTGATTGGCTGGAAGAGCATAAAGTTTCTCGTTGGGTATCGTTAAAAGCAATCAGGCTCAGAGTACCAATAGTATTGTTGTTAATCTTGATCGGGTAGACAATATAGGCCTTGTAAAAACAATTGGTGGCTAAAGGGCAGGTCTGACAAATTTGGTGCTCCCCTGTATTGCTGATGAAGATGCTTTGGCCCGTTTTCAATACGTGTTTGTTAACAAAGCCTCTCAGGAGCTTGCTGCCAACACTGCTGCGCACTTGGCCGGTACCGGCTATACGCATCAGCTGATCGTCGATGATTTCCACTTCCATTTTTAGAACAGTGGCAATTGCCTCGGCGACCTGTTGTCCCTTCTCTTTTACTTGCTCTAGTTTTGACATTGTATTTGGCTCTCCTTCCCTTCCCCTTACTTACATTGTATGGAATAAAGCTAATATTGGGAAGGGTTTTCTCCAATCTTTACAAATTATTTGTTATTTACTTGCTATTTTGTTAACTGGCGCTCTAGCTTGAAGCCATATTGGGTCATTAGCTCTTCAGCTAGTTCCTCATCATTAGTCTCCACCTGGCCATCAACTACAGTAATTAGCTTGTGGCTGGTGGGCTGTAGCCAGCTATGGTTAGACTCATGCTGTAAAATAAAGCTCTTTTCCATGATTCATTCCTCCTTTCAGATATATTAATTTTATATTTTAATAAAATGTTAATTTTTTTAAAATTGAAAAATTATCTTCTAAACATATAATGCAATATATATGCCATCTTTATCTTTAATAATGGTCCAGTTCAAATATTTGCTAAAATTATAGCTATCTAAGGCTTTAAAAGCCTATTTGATTATATGAAATTCAATGGGTAAGGACTTTTGGTTGTAAAATAAATTATAAGGCAGCTTATGTTTTAGGGCTTGTGATGGCCCAATCTATATCACTTTGAGATATAAAATAAACGCAACTAATAATATCAAGGCCTGTATCAGATTGAGACCACGTCTCATTATGAGACTGAGTAGATGTTCACAAAGGAGGAATATGTAACAGATGAGAGAAATAATATCAAGATAGGTAATCAATAACAGCAACTTAGGTAGGACTAAGGCTGAAGTTTGGAGTGGCAAACAGCGTGGACAGTAAGCCCCAGATTACTAATTCGGGAAATTTAGGGAAAGGTATAGTAGATCGCAAGCAGTTAATCTTGTTTTTAATGGGTTTGGCTATATTTCCAATGATCTTGTTATTTTTACCCCAGGGCTTGCCTTGGGCTACCAAGGCCACTATCGCTATTACGGGCACAGGAATTTTTTTGTGGGCCTTTGAGCCAGTGCCTATTGCATATACCTCCTTATTAGTACTAGTGGGGATGATTATTCTGCAGTCAGCTACCTTTGAGGTGGCTATCAGCGGTTTTTCCTCCAGTGCGGTGTTTCTAATACTGGCGGGCTTCATGATGGCTAAAGGAGTAAACAGCACCCGCTTGGGTCATAGAATGGCCTACTTTACCTTGGCTCAGTGCAGCAATACCCCCTCAGGCATTCTGTGGGGCATTATCCTGGCGCCCCAGCTGTTATCCCTCTTTATTCCGGCAACTGCAGTTCGCACCACCTTGCTTCTGCCGATGGTGGTGGCTATTGTGGCTAGCCTTAAGCTAACAGAAGAGCAGGTGAATATTCGGAAAATGATGTTTTTAGGATTGGCACTAGGGGCCAGCATCAGTGGAGTAGGATTTTTACCCAGTGCCTTGGGGAATATTCTCACGGTAGAGCTCTTAGAAAGCCACTTAGGTGTTAACTTTCTCTACTTTGACTGGTTTTGGATGGCTTGGCCCATTTGGGTGCTGTCGGTACCGGTGACCTGGTGGCTCATTAAGAAGGTTTTCCCGCCGGAAATTAATGAGTTTGCCCCAGGAAATGAATCTGAAACAAAACAAAAGCTAAAGGAATTAGGGCCCATCACCTTAGCAGAGAAAAAGTGTTTAGCCATCCTGACATTGACGGTAGTGCTATGGATGACCCAAGGCTGGCACGGGCTTTCTATTGCAGTACCAGCCCTCTTGGCAGTAGTATTAATGTGTACCCCCGGCACCGGGTTTGTGAAATGGGATCAGCTGATGGATGTGAAGTGGGATACCTACCTGCTCTTAGCAGTGACTATTTCCTTAGGGAATGCCGTTAATCATTCGGGGGCAGCTAGCTTTTTGGCAGAACCAATCCTGCAGTTAGGCTGGGTTACTAAAATGCTTACAGTACCACTACTGGCGGTAATCGCCCTTACTATTTTTACCCAAATATATCACGTGGCAGTAGCTAACATTGCTACCTGTGTTGTAACTTTAGTGCCCATTGTTTTTCAGGTGGCCGCTCGGCTAGATGCGGACCCGGTGGTCTTTGGGGTAACGGTAGGCTTGGCCAGCCTCTATGGCTACATCTTAATTATTGAGATTTTGCCCGCTATCATAGTCCATGGTGAGGATACCTTTAATAGCCAGGATTTCTTGCGGGTAGGAATATTCTTGACAATAGCAGTAACAATCATAACGACCTTAGTGGCAGCTACTTGGTGGAGGTGGATAGGATTCATATGATAAAAACAATAACAAAAGCACTTATAATTGATACTATTGGTAAGCTAGTGGAGGAGGAAAAGGAAAGCTGCCAAACGAGTTTTGGCCAGCCCTTAGTGGGGTTTGTGGCAGCTAATGACCCTGCCTTAAGGGAGCTGAAGCAGGTAACCCATAGCGAGCACTTAATGCCAGAGGATCTGTTGGCAGGGGCCGAGACGGTAATAGCTTATTTTTTGCCCTTTACCAAGGAGCTAGTTCTAGGCAATCGGGCTGGGACAGCTACCACTGAAGCCTGGGCCCTAGCCTATAAAGAGGCCAATAGCCTTTTGGCGGCTGTAGGGCAGCGGCTCTTAGGCTCTTTAGAGGAGCTGGGGATTAAGGGGGCGGGCGTAAAGCCTACCCACAATTTTGACGAGAAAACTTTGCTGGCGGGCTGGTCCCATCGTCATTTAGCCTACTTGGCTGGCTTAGGACAGTTTGGCCTAAATCGAATGCTCATTACTAGCAAGGGCTGCGCCGGCCGCTACGGCAGTATTGTAATTGATGCAAAGGTAGAAGGGCTGCAGCAAGACAGTGAGACCCGTGCTAAAGCCGGAGTGAATGTGGGCGCTGAAAATGCCATCCACCCCTGCCTCTATTACCAGCAGGGCAGTTGTCTAGTCTGTGTAAAAAACTGCCCCAGTGGTGCTTTGACTAAAGAGGGTTTCGACCGGCATAAGTGCTACAGCTATATGCTAGCGGATTGTGAAGAGCGCTTTAAGCACCTAGGGGTTAGCGATGTGTGCGGCAAGTGTCTAGCTACTCCCTGTGCTGTAAGATAAAGT
>JAWSUQ010000121.1:0-7622 GCA_033549265.1 Bacillota bacterium | reverse complement strand
GCTACTAGTTAGGGCTAACAGGGGATATATAGTCTCCGTGTAAATTGCACTGTTGTCAAAAAGCTGCCAGGTGGTGAAATAGTATACTCCAGCCATGAGCACAAGGCAGCCAAAGCCCCACACCGGTCTAACGGCTTGGTAGAGGAACATAGAGCCAAAGGCCAGTAGGAACACAATAGCTAGGTTTAAGACCAAGGATACGCTCGTTATTGGACCAGCCTTTAGTAAGGTATGAAGAATGTTAGCGTGGACCTCTATTCCAAACATGGGAGTATCTTTGGCATAGGGGCTAAAATAATAGTCGTGGATTCCACTTGTATAGGTACCCACCAAAATAATGGCATCTTCAAAGGTTGAGGATGGGTAAGCTCCATCTAATACTAAGTGATAAGGGAGCACTGGGAAGCTATTAGGGGGACCGGCATAGTTAATCAGGGTTCGGCCTCCGGCATCTAAGGAAAAGTTGGAATCACCAAGGGTAAGTTGGTTTGTGCTAGTAGAAAAGTAGTAATCAAGATGAGCTTGTAGTTCTGCTGGTGTAATATCTTGGGCTGCTGCCCAAAGCAATAGATCAAAGGAGGGGATAGGCTTTCCTTCGTATTCCATCCAAAGGAGGGCTTTGCGCAAAATACCATCGACATCAGGTGTTACATTAATAAAGCCAGATTGACTTACTGCTCTTAATTCTTCAAAGGGAGTACTATAAAAAGTTGGAGTTAAAAAACCGGGGGTAGTGCTAACTGTTGGTGGTGCCGAGACAGGGTACACAACTGAGACAGAGTTATTAACAGCTGCTTCGGTGGCAGCTACTAGCGCCTGATCCATCCATTGTTGTTGGGTAGGTTCCGATAATATAATATCGATGCCAATGGCGGCAGGCTTTCCTTCAGTTAAGACCTCTATAAGCTGGGCATGGGTATCTCGATCCCAGGGCCACCGCCCTAGTTCTTCCAGGCAATCATCGGTAATTCCTATAATTAGTATTTTGTCGGCAGGCTCAACACTGCCTCGATAGGCAAAGCGCATGTCATAGGCTGCTCGCTCAAGGCCTCCCAACAGATTGAAGTAAGAAAGAAACATAATGGCTATTCCAACTAGTATGCCAAGGATAATAGACAAGCGTAAAGGGAAAGCTTGAAGAAACTTTTTCAAGGATACTCCTCCTCGTGATTAATTCCCATGGTATATTTCATTTACATATATAATTTCCTTTACATTAATATTATAATACACTATTGGGAAATTTTGCAGGTGTTTTTTGTTTAATATTTCTAAATAATTTTTAAGTCAATATTAATTGTATCACGATCTAGAATAGACGAGCTGAAGTGAGTTGCTACAACCACTGATTTTAGGATATACTATAGCCATAAAGTGGGAAAATACTAGGGAAAAATTGTGTTAAAGTTTAAAACTAAGGGAGGCTAAAAATGCATTCATTTTTCTTCATAGTAGTGACAATTGTTCTAGGGATTAATTTGTCTTGGTATGCACTCAGTGACGGTTGGGTGCGGCATGATCTGGTGAATTATCCGCGGGCTAGAGCATGGGTCAGACGCGCTCTAATCATTTGGATGCTGGTGATTTTTCTTCCCCTTATTGGAATGCTAATTCCGGGTCTAGGGAATCCGTTAGAATATGGACCATGGCTATGGCTGGCAGCCTTTTACCTATGGATGGGTGCCATCTTTTTTTGGATGCTGGGGATGGCTTTAGTTGGGATACCAGTTTGGAGCGGCAGCAAGCTTCTAAAATGGTGGCAAAATAGAAGAGGAAAAGAAGTAAATAAAGCAAATAAAGCAAAGAACGTAAAGGAAGCTAAAGCAGAAGCACCATCTGAAGCCATAAGTACAACTAACACCAGAAAACAAGGGCCAACTTTAACCCGAAGGCAATTAATTAGATTAGGTTTAGTGGCAACACCACCCCTCTTAGTAACAGGTGCAAGCGGAGTAGCATGGTGGGGCAAGCAGCAGCTTAATATCTATACTCAAGAACTGCCGGTGGTAGGATTAGCTCCTGACTTAGAAGGGCTAACAATCACCCACTTATCTGATATCCATATTGGCATGCTTACTGGCAGGGAAAGAGTAGAGGGGATTATTGAACAGGCAAATAACCTTAAAAGTGATCTGACGGTTGTAACCGGTGATATTCTTGATCAGGACATCGGCTTTTTGCCAGATTTACTAGATACAATAGGTGCTTTAAAGGCGCCAATGGGTGTTTATCTGTGTATTGGCAACCATGACAAAATCCAAGACGCCAACCAGTGGGTAACTAATGTTAGAAAAGCAGGACTGAATTTACTGTTGGATGAGGCGGCCATGGTTGATACAGGAAAAACACCATTAAAGCTCTTGGGGATTGATTTTAGTAGAGATGAGCGCTACGACTTAGTAAATATAAGAAAAGCAGACCAATCGTTATCTGCTCCTGCTAACGCTCTTAAGATATTACTGGCTCATAATCCCCACGCTTTTGATGTAGCTACAGAGGCAGAGATCCCCATTACTTTGGCGGGTCATACCCATGGTGGTCAAATAGTCTTAAGGCTGGGTAAGAGCTTTGAGATTTTTAATCCGGGAAATTATCTATTTCGCTATGTAGATGGGATCTATCGCTCTAATCGGGGTGACACCATGTTTGTTCATAAGGGGTCAGGAGATTGGTTTCCCTTGCGGATTGGGGCCCCGGCTGAGATTGTACAGCTAAAGCTAAAGGGAGTGTAACGTGAAATCTGCAAAGTAGTTGTGAGATTGAAATCGTTAGCCTGACTGAGTAAAATTTTAAAGCCCTCCACTTTTAGGAAGTGGGGGGCTTTAATTTAGTTAGTTATTTATTTAGTTAGTTAGTTCAAATCCATCAAACCAGAATATTTCACCATCTTCATCCCAAAATTCTACTATCAGGAAGTCTACTTCATAGGCATCATCTATAAAGGTAATTGCTTCTTCGGGGAAGAAGCCGGGATGTTCTGCAAAAACATCATAGTACAGTATTTGGCCGATAAAGTCTTTTTCAGGATAGAAAAACTTTGCTGCAGTAGCCAATTCAGTTATTAATTTATCTAACCGATAGCCCTCGTTGTAGAAATAATCATCACCTAAGTTAATAAAGCTAGTTTCATCAAGCCAGATGGAAAATAACACTGTATTAGCAAATTCTTCAGAGTCAGAGGCATAAACATACTCAGAGTCAAACATTATGTCATCAATAGTAATCGGGAAAAATTCCCAATGAAGCATATCTGCAAATTCTTCATAGGTTGTCTCGCCTATGTTGTCTTTAGTCAACTGGGATAAGGATACTAGATTATCTGCTGAAGCTTGGGCCAACTCTTCTTTAATCTCATTAATGGGAATAGCCATATTGAGATTTTGGCCATAAATGTACTGCCAAGTAGGTATTCCCACTAATTGGCCGTAATAGTTTAATAAAGCGCCACCACTATTGCCTGGTGAGATGGGGGCACTTATTTGAATGAATTTCTGCCCGTCGGATATTCTATTTAATCCGCTGACAATGCCGGTAGAAATTGAATTTTGCAGACCTAAGGGGCTACCAATAGCTGCGATATCCTCACCTAATTCTAAGCTGTCAGAATTGCCAAGAGGCAAGTAGGGAAGGTTTTCCGCCGCTATTTTGAGGATGGCAACATCCTTCTCTACTGAGTAATAAACTACCCCTTCTACTGGATAACTGGTTTCATTCTCTAAAATCACGACAGCATCTGTTATACCTTCAATTACATGATAGTTTGTTAGGATCAATCCGTCAGCACTAATAATTGAGCCACTTCCATTTCCTAATAAATAACTATAGGGGCCATATGTATTAATTAATACTACTGATTCATTCAAATTTGCCAGTTCCTTTAAACTAAGCTTAGAGGTAACTTTATCAGTATTTCTTTCAATATAAATAGTTCTAGTGCCACTATCCCAATCTACTAAGGCTCCTAAGGATTCGCTAACAAATCTTAAGGGTACTAAGGTCCTTTCATTGACGATCATAGCTGGAGCTGCTAAAGAAATTTCCGTACCATTGACAAAGGCTGTGGAAGCACCAATAGTGATTTTGACAGTAGTGTTGTCCTTGGTAGAGGTTACTGTATTAGTAGGGCCGTCCCATTCCAGGGAGGCTCCCAATGCTTCAAAGATAGCCCGCATAGGCACCATGGTGGAGTTATTGTGGATAATAGGCTCCGGTGAAAATTTTTGTGCTTCTCCATCTAAAACTATATTTATAGATTCAGTGGCATAGGCAGCAGGGGCTACCAGAGCAAGGAAGAGTAGTAGAACAATAAGCCAAGAAATTCTTTTTTTCACGTTAACACACTCCTTAAAAGTTCAATACAATCATATTTCCCTGTAAAGGTTAATTATTCCTGCTCCAATTTTAAAGAATTTTAAACATAAATATACAAAAGTCCTATGGGTCTTGCAGCTAGAGACTGGATAGGATAAGATTGAATATGACAAAACATTCAGAGCTGAATACATTATTTTAGTGGGGAAAGAGAGAGGAACCGATTGTGAAAAAGCCAAGTATGCAACAGCTACTGGAAGCGGTTATTAACTCTATTTATGATGGTGTTATTGTCACAGATCCTGACGGTAAAGTAATCATGTACAATGACGCCTTGGCCAAGCTAGAGGAGCTTAATCCAGAAAAGGTAGTTGGACAGCATTTATCTGAGGTTTATAGTGTTACCGCCAGTACGAGTAAGCATTTGCAGGTTGGGAAAACCGGGGAGCCAGATTTAGACAGCTATAAGACATTTTTCACCAATGAAGGCAAGCAGGTTAATATAGTAGCTGATACTTACCCGGTTTATGATGAAAAAGGTAATATGCTTGCAGTTTACTCGGTATGTCGAAATTTAACAAAAATAAGGCAGCTCTTAAACAAGACCTTGGAGCTGCAGGAACAAAGGCAAACTGAGCAGGACAGTCCATACTCCTTTACCAAGGATGACAAATATGATGATGGCCGGGGTAGCGCCAAATATCGCTTTATCAATATCTTGGGTAGCAGTACTGTAATAAAGGATGTGATTGCAGCAGCAAAAAAGGCAGCTAGAACCGACTGTGCAGTCTTAATCTACGGAGAAACTGGAACCGGCAAGGAGCTATTTGTCCAAGGAATGCACAATTATAGCAGCGGTAAAAATGAACCCTTTGTGGCTATTAACTGTGCTGCTATTCCCGAATCGTTACTGGAAAGCATGCTGTTTGGCACTACTAAGGGGGCCTTTACTGGAGCAGTAGAAACACCTGGTTTATTTGAACAAGCAGGGAGTGGGACCCTCTTTTTAGATGAGATTAATTCCATGGGAGTAAATCTCCAGGCAAAACTCTTACGGGTACTGCAGGAGCGCTCCTACCGGAGAGTAGGGGGGAAGCAGGAATTGCCTGTTAACTGCCGAATTTTCAGCTCTACCAACCAGGAACCATGGGAATGTATTGAAAGTGGGACTTTAAGAAAGGATCTATTTTATCGATTAGCTGTCATTTCCCTATATATTCCACCCTTGAGGGACCGACAAAGTGATATTAATGAGCTTTTAGATAGCTTTATTGACAAGTACAGTAAAATCTACGGCCATAAGAAGGTGGAAATGTGCAGTAGCCTCAGAAGCAGGCTGACTAGCTATAGCTGGCCTGGCAATGTACGGGAGCTAGAGCATGTGGTGGAAAATGCCATAAGCTTGTTGGATCAAGGGGCTAATTTGACAGTGAAATATTTGCCGCCTTATTTGCAGAAAAAGCTGTTTGCTGATGGCGAGCTTGACAAAACCAGTCCTAGCTTAGCTGGTGAAAGTTCAGTTGAAACGGAAAATGTTAATGATGAACAAAAAAGGCAGCCTCAAATGAAGCTGGGGGATATTTTATTAGCGGCGGAGCATAATGCTATTACTCAAGCATTAGCTGAACACCAGGGAAATATTTCTCGCAGTGCGATAGCCTTAGGTATCTCCAGACAAAATCTCCAGTATCGCATCAAAAAGTTAGATATTAGTGGAGGATAACATAGAATACTACTTACTTATTTGTTCTTGTGTGGTGCATTTCTGCACCGAATTAGGGTAAAAATGCACCAGTAGCTAAATAGTTATCATCTTTGCTGAAGACCAATGAAAGCAAATCCCCGCCTAAAAGCAGGGGATTTTTTTATGCCAATCCTTATGTTTAAGAGAACTTGTTTGTGGCATAGCTTTTGCATAAGTATTTTCTAATGGAAAAGCTAGTGCCTGACAAATTGAGAGTATTGGAGGAGCTAAGATGAATGTAAGGCAACTTTTTGATCTCACAGATAAGGTAGCAATTGTAACAGGAGGGTCAATGGGTTTAGGCTTTCAAATAGCACGGGCCTTAGGGGAGATGGGAGCTAATTTAGTGATATGTGCCCGCAAGGTTGACCGCTGTGAGCAGGCTGCAGAAGAGCTGCGGCAGCTTGGGGTAAAGGTACTGGCTCTAAGATGTGACGTGTCTAACGTGCCAGAAGTATACCATCTGGTGGAGCGGACTATGGAGGAATTTGGCCGCATAGACATATTAGTAAATAATGCTGGCCTCACTTGGGGGTGCCCGCCGGAAGAGCTGCCTTTAGAGCAGTGGAACAAGGTAATGAGTGTCAATGTTACCGGGACTTTTTTATGCTCTCAAGCAGTAGGAAAAATTATGATGAAGCAAAACAAGGGAAAAATTATTAATATTGCTTCGGTAGCAGGGCTGCAAGGCTCGGCGCCCCATGCTATGGACGCCATCGTCTATAACACAAGCAAGGGGGCAATTATTAGCTTTACTAAGGATTTAGCCTGCAAGTGGGCGAAGCATAATATCAATGTTAATGCAATTGCACCAGGGCTATTTCCTACTCATATGACAGAATGGATCTTACAGCATCGCAAGGACCATTATCTGCCCCAGATTCCATTAGGGAGATTTGGCAATGAAGAGGATTTGAAAGGTGCTATTGTCTATCTAGCCTCTGATGCTTCAAACTATGTGACTGGTAGTGTAATGGTAATAGATGGGGGTCTTTCTAACTGGTAGAAATCATATGCCTGGAGATTTCTGAAATTTCAAAACTTTGAGAAAATGTTTACTAAAAACTATTTAAATAGCATGGGACAAATGATATGATATTCCTAAGAAAGTAATTTTTTTACAGGGGGGGATTACCATTATAACTGTTAAGCAGGTAATGACTAGTGACTGCCTCGTATTACATTCATCATCCAGTCTTGAGGAGACGGTGGTTTGCTTTTTAAAGCAGGGATTGCAGCGGGCTCCTGTAGTTGACAAATGGGGTAAGCCTATAGGGCTGGTGGAAATAAACAGCTTTCTAATTGCCATGGTTGGGGGAATTGACTTAAGCTCTCCAGTCCATGAGGTTATGGCAAGGGAGTTTTTGACAATAGATGAAAATGCACCTTTAGAAAAGCTGATAAGTTATCCCATCAGTACGATTTTGGTGATTAGTCAGGAAGGACTGTTGACGGGGGTTATCACCAAAAGCGACATGCACCGTATTATTGGAGAAAAATACGGCTTATACAATAAACAGCTTTCAAATATAATCGACACGCTGCCGGATGGTCTTCTTGTTATAGA
>JAWSUQ010000120.1:0-7623 GCA_033549265.1 Bacillota bacterium | reverse complement strand
CACTAAAGCAGCAGCTTCATTAGGGATTGTGCGGCAAAACTTGCAATATCGTCTTCGCAAGCTAGAGCTGAAGGATACTGCATTCAAAATAGACGTCCCATAAATATCAGCACAAAAGTGCAACAAAATTATGCGTATGCAAAAATATTATGCTGGCTGTTTTATCTTGTCCCACCAAGGTTTTTAGATTAATGAAAAAATATTATGCGCCTAAGGGCATTGATTAAGTAAAGTCTAAGAGCATTAAGGCTGGATTTTGCCTGACTTTTCAGATTATTTCTTTTGGCATCATACTTGCAACAATAATGCTTGCATCTGGTTTGTACACCTTGCTATGAATCAAGTGACAAAAATAAGGAAAGGTTGAGGGTGATTTTTTGAAATACTTTGAATATATGGAAAAAAACCTAGTGATGTTAACCGAATATGCCCAAAATCACTTTCAGTTAGTGATCATGGCTGTTGCCATTTCCCTCTTGCTATGGGTGCCGGTAGGCATGATAGTGGCCAAAAATCAAAAGTGGGCCTCCCGGACTATGAAAGTAGCCAATACTATTTTCTGCATCCCCAGCATATCTTTGTTCGCTATTATGATTACAATCCCATTTTTGGGGCTAGGCAGGAAGTCAGCTTTAGTAGCACTGGTGTTGTATGCCATGATGCCATTAGTTAGGAACGTGTATCAGGGAATTATCGGTGTCGATAAAACCGTGATAGAGGCCGCCAAAGGAATGGGTATGAGCAGCTGGAGAATTTTGTTTGAAATCCAATTGCCATTGGCTGCACCGGTTATCTTCGCTGGCTTTCGAATCACTGTGGTGATGACCACAGGAATTGCCGCAATTGCCACCTTTATTGGTGAGCGGAATATAGGCCGGCTTATTATCCACGGCCTGTCCAGATCTAATTTAGAGATGATTGTAGTAGGTGCCATAATCATTTCAATCATTGCCATCGTCTTGGACAGTATTTTAGGCTTCTTTGAGAAAAAGGTGGTTCCTAAAGGCCTGAGAATTCATCGTGGTTAGTTAATATCATAGGGTAAAGGGGTTTTATAATTTGATTAACTTAGTAGAAGTAACTAAATATTACCCTGGGCAGGAACAACCGGCGGTAGATAATCTGTCTCTAACAATTGAAAAAGGTGAGACCTGCGTTTTTGTTGGACCTTCAGGCTGCGGGAAAAGTACTACCCTGCGGATGATTAATAGGATGATTGAAATCTCGTCAGGCAAGATTTATCTAGATGGAAAAGACATCCTGCAAAGCGACCCTGACCAGCTGAGAATGGGCATTGGTTATGTGATCCAGCAGATTGGTTTATTGCCTCACCGGACTATTGAAGAAAATATTGCTATAGTCCCTCGGCTCCACGGCTGGTCTAAAGAGAGAATCAAACATAGGGTAACCGAATTGCTGGAGCTAATGGGGTTAGACCCGGAAGTAGAGAGAAATAAGTATCCGTTACAGCTGAGCGGAGGACAAATGCAAAGGGTAGGGGTTGCCCGTGCCATGGCTGCTGACCCTCCAATTATGTTAATGGATGAGCCTTTTGGGGCAGTTGACCCCATTGCTCGGAATTATCTGCAGGATGAGTTTTTGCGCCTTCAAAGAGAGATAAAAAAGACTATTTGCTTTGTTACTCATGATATTAACGAGGCTATCAAAATGGGTGACAAAATAGCCATCTACAACAAAGGGGCTATCGTACAGCACGGTACTCCTCAGGAAATATTGACTAACCCCGCCAATGATTTTGTGAAGGACTTTATTGGCTCTGACAGAATGGTAAAAAAGCTGAACTTAACCTGTGTAGAGGAGCTTGTGAGGCCAGTCAGCTGTCTTGTCAATGAAGGGGAGCTGTCTAACGCAGTTGACAAGCTAAAAGAAACAGGAGCTGATGTCTGTTTTGTAGTAGATAGCTCAGGAAAGCCTGTAGGCTATCTAACTAAAGAAGAAGTAATTAGCTTAAGTGATAAAATCACTCTGGAAGGATTGGTCCAGCTAGTGAGCAGTAAAGGAAATGCCTTTACCCCGGGATCAACTCCGCTGCAAAACGCCTTATCCCTAATGCTGGAGTATGATACTGAATATCTTGGAATTGTACAAGGCGACCAACTGATTGGAGCAATTTCTTTTAAGGATATTAGAAAGCATATGTGCAGAAAAGAGGGTGAGTAAATGAACTGGCTTCGTCTGCAGGAGGCGCTTTTTACCAGGGCTCCGTCCCTTCTGGCCATACATGTGCTATTAGTTTTGGTGACTATGCTGTTGGCCATAGCTGTATCTGTACCTGCCGGTGTCATCTTAACCCGGCCTAAGTACAAGAAATATACCGGCATTATCTTGAACTTCTTAAATATTTTCCAGACGGTCCCTTCCCTGGCCATGGTAGCTATTGCCATGCCAATCTTAGGGATAGGCTTTAAGCCAGCGGTGATAGTGCTGGTAGCCCAGGGTCTGCTGCCAATTGCCAGGAATACAATTGCCGGGCTCTTAGGGGTAAGCGCCAGCGTAAAAGAGGCTGCCATGGGCATGGGCATGTCCCAGAAGCAAATCTTATATGAGGTTGAGCTGCCCTTGGCGCTGCCGGTTATTTTAAGCGGCATCAAGACCTCTACCGTATACGTAGTTAGTACTGCCACCTTAGCCGCCTTTATCGGTGCGGGAGGGCTGGGCACCTTGATTGAAATAGGTCTGAATCTCTTATGGCGTGAATATCTAATAGTAGGCGCTGGCTTGGGAGCACTGCTGGCCATCTTTTTTGACAGGATTTTAAGCTATGTGGAATATAAGTTTACTCCACCGGGAATGCGGTCCGAGTAGCTTAATGAATAGAAGGGGTGAGATGAAGGGAAAAATTAGGGTTTATTAAAGTGAAGGTGGACTTACATCAAGCTAGACAGGTAGAATTTATTAAAAATTAAGGGGGGTAACAAAGTGAAAAAAATTGGGCTCTACAGTATACTGTTAATATTAGTAGTAGCACTGGCTTTTGGGGTTGTAGGATGTTCAGGCGGTAACGATACTGGTAGTGGTACTGGTGATGCTAGCGGTGATGCTGCTGATGAAAAGAAAACACCTATTACAGTATCATCTAAGACGTTTACAGAAAGCCTTTTATTAGGTGACATGCTCATCAAATATCTGGAGTATCATGGATATCCAGTTATTGACGAAACTGGTCTTGGAGAAACTGCTATAGTAAGACCAGCCCTGACTTCAGGAGAAATCGATGTTTATTGGGAATACACAGGGACAGTTTTGATGTTCATCATGGAGCATGAGCCTGTGTTTGATTCAGAAGAAAGCTTTAGGTTAGTTAAAGAGTGGGATGAAAAGACCAACAATATCGTGTGGCTTGACTATGCTCCTGTAAATAACACCTACGGAATAATGGTGCGTAAAGCGTTTTTAGATGAGCATGGCTTTAAAAATACTTCAGATATGGTTGAGTTCATCAAAAACGGCGGCTCTGTAAAGTTTGCCAGCTTTGCTGAGTGGACAGAGCGTACTGACGGTCTGCCAAGCTTTGAAAGCACCTATGACTTTACATGGCCACGGAAAGACGTTTTAGAAATAGCCATGGGACTATCCTATGATGCTTTAAAGAACAACCAGGCGGATGCAGGAATTGCCTTTACTACTGATGGTAGAATTGTTGCTTATGACCTGCCATTGCTAGAGGATGACAAGAATGCCTTCCCAGTATACAACGCAGCACCAACCTTTAGAAAAGAAATCATTGACACCTACCCAGAGCTGCCAGAATTGGTTAAAGAGCTTAGCCAGCTCCTTGACAATGATACATTAACTAAGTTAAATGCTGCTGTAGACGTGGATGGCAAGAGTATTAGCGAAGTATCAGAAGCATTTTTAAAGGAAAAAGGTTTAATCCAATAGGTAAAATAAATAGATAAAAACAAAAAACTGACAACGTATTTGACCGTTGAACAAGTCAAATACCTGTCAGTTTTTTAAACGATGGCCATAGCATAAAAATTATGCAGGGAAAAATTTTTATGCGCCTGATGGCTGATAAAAAGGAATAGATAGCATAATTTCTTTGCACCTATTAGAGCTAATGAGCTCTTAGGCAACTTAAAAAAGTCCAAAAACGTAAAGATTTTGTTAGTCCCAGGATTGGCATAAATATTGCTTTATTTGAACCTTGCTGCCGACCAAATGGCTGCAAAGTTCAAATAAGCTGTTAAAATACAGGAGGTTATTTACATGAACAATTATCGTTCTAACTACTTTGAACAATCTTCACCCATGCTCCGCTGGGTTAGTGAAGCACAAATTGAAGAGCTCCACTTTGCCACCTTGGAGGTTTTGGAGCGCACAGGGATCAAGGTTCAGCATCAGGGTGCCCTGAAGCTGTTAAAGGATGCTGGCTGCAAGGTACAAGGTGAAAGAGTTTGGATTCCCAACTGGCTGGTAGAGGAGTGCATCAAGCTGGCCCCTCGCAAAATCACTTTAGGAAATCGAAACGGGAAACGGGTTATGTCTCTGGAAAAGAACAGCACATATTTTGGACCAGGCTCCGATTTGCCCTTTACTATCGACCATGAAACAGGCTTAAGACGAAAGAGCAGCAAGCGGGATGTAGAGTTGGCCTCTACTCTGGTTGACAACCTCCATAATATTGACTTTATGATGAGCTATGCCATTGCTTCCGATTGTACTGAAAAGGTTAGTGACCTCCATCAGTTTGAGGCTATGGTTCGCAATACAGTAAAACCGATTGTGTTTACTGCCCATAATGCGGAAAACACTAAGGCTATTATTGAAATGGCAGCTATCGCTGTAGGAGGCTACGAAAACTTAAGCAAAAATCCATTAATTACCCTTTATTCAGAGCCTATTTCTCCATTAGTACATACTGTTGATGGAGTTGGCAAGATGTTTGCCTGCTTCGATCATGACATTCCAGTTATTTATACCCCGGGAGTGTTGGCGGGAGCTACCACGCCGGTAACTAAGGCTGGCTGTATTGTATTGATGAATGCTGAAGCCCTGGCAGGGGTGGTGATGGCTCAGCTTTACAAAAAAGGAGCACCGGTAATCATCGGCGGCGGCGCTACTCCAATAGATATGAAGAGTACAGCTACTTTATATGGCTCTCCTGATGCCCATATGAATTATGCTTTAATGACCTTGTTATCTCAGTACTATCAAATTCCAAACTTTACTGAAGCGGGCTGTGTAGATGCACCTGTACCTGATGCTCAGGCAGGAATGGAGGCTGGAATTAGCTTGCTGTTGGCCCAGCTGTCTGGAGCTAACCTAGTCCATGACGTAGGCTACCTGGAAGGGGGCTTAACAGGCCATTTACCCTTCTTGGCAATGTGCAACGACTTTATCGACGCTGGTCGGTACATGGGAAGAGGCACTAAGATAGATAGGGAGACAATGGCTGTTGATGTCATAGATGAAGTAGGGCCTGGCGGCAACTACGTTACTCATGAGCATACCTTCAAGCACTTTAAGACAGAGGTATGGCAGCCAACGATGTTCAACAGGCTGTTCTGGCAGCAATGGGAAGAAAAGGGCAAGAAGACTATTAATGATTATGCCTTAGAGCGGGTAAAACAAATCCTTGCCAGCGAACAGCAAAATCAGCTGGTTGGCGAAAAGGTAGCTGAAATAAATAGGGTTATTGCTGACATTGCCAACGCTGGCAAGAAATAAATTGGTGAGGGGGATATAGCAAATGTTACTTGATATGAATACGGAAAGTCGCCTGCGCTTGACTACACTGACTCCAAACCAATTGCAAAAGATTCACCTAGCCTCCTGCAAGGTGCTGGAGCAAGGGGGGATGGTGATTCACCATGAAGAGGCTCTGGAGCTGCTAAAAGAAGCTAAGGTGCCATTGGAAGGGAATAGAGCATATTTCCCCACAAGCCTGGTGGAATGGGCCATCAGAACAGCACCATCTAGATATACCGTTTATGACCGCAATGGCAATTCCGCCATGTATTTAGAGGACTCCAAGGTCCATTACGGAGTGGGTTCTGACACCCTTAATTATCTCGATCCTCAGACCGGGGAGCGCCGCAAATGGACTAAGACAGATGTGGCAGCTGGCATTACAATCTGTGATTATCTGCCCAACATTGACTTCGTCATGTCCATGGGCCTCTTATCAGACGTAAATCGGAAAATGATCAATCGAGAGCAGTTTGCCATTATGCTGCAAAATACAACTAAGCCTCAGGTAGTGATAGCTGAGGATGGGCCCGCCCTGGCAGATATCATCAAGATGGCGGCGGTGGTGGCCGGCGGTGTAGACAACCTAAAGCGGAAGCCTACTTTTCTTCTTTATGTTGAACCAACGTCACCTTTGCAGCACCCCACAGAGTCTTTGGATAAGCTGCTGCTGGCTGCAGAGTATGGCATACCTACCAACTTTGCCTGCGGCGGGGTGGCCGGCGGTACTACTCCGGTGACAGTAGCTGGGGCCATTGTCCAGGCTAATGCTGAGGCGTTAAGCGGCTTAGTGATCCATCAGCTGAAAAATCCTGGGGCACCCTTTCTTTACGGCTATGGCAACTCACCACTAGATATGCGCACCATGCAGGCAGTTTACGGTGCTCCTGAAGCCATCCTGCTCCAGGGCGGCCTATGTGATTTGGCCCGTTATTACCAATTGCCCTCCTGGGGCTATGCCGGCTGCTCCAACGCTAAAGTCTGTGATGAGCAGGCGGTGATGGAGGCAACTAACTTTACCTTGATGGGTACCATGCAGGGCTGCAATGTGATGCATGACGTTTTCTATATGGAGTTTGGCCTAACCGGTTCATTGGAGCTGTTGGTCATAGGTGATGAAATAATCAGCAGGGCCAAAAGAATGGTCCGGGGCATCGATACTGACGAAGACCATCTAGGGGTTGAGGCAATTCTCCGGGTTGGTCCCTATGGCAACTTTATGGGTGATGAGCATACAGTGCAGCATTTTAAAGAAAATTGGCACTCGGACTTATCCGACTTCAACACCTATGAAAACTGGACCGCAGGCGGCAGCCTGACTATGGTTGAGCGGGCCAGAAAGAAAATTGACAAAATTTTAAACTCCCATAAGCCGGAGGAATTAGACCAGGAAAAGCGAATAAAGATAGAGGAAATATTAGCAGAGGCTAGAAAAAGCTATGGAGAAATTTAAAGAGGTATTTAAAGTCCCGGATTTTATTGGAGACAACCTAAATCTATTTGTAACGGAAGCTGAGATGGAACTAGTTGTCCTATTGCAGGGCGAAGCCAAAGCTGCCGACCAAGTGGCTGTTCAAATGGACTTATCCCTTGCTGCAGCAGAGGAGCTCCTGGAGCAGGGCTTCCGCAGATTTATCCTGCAACGGCAGGAAGTGGAGGGGAAATACTACTACCAGCCCCTGGACTTTTACACCAGGCTAGACAAATTTGCCATGTTTGAGGACTTTAGTAGTCTGCCCAAAGAATTGCGGGTAGCTTTAGATCAATGGTGCTTTCAGCAATATGTTCAGTCTATCAGGCCATATGTAACAGCTCTGCAAGCTGAAGCCCCTTCTGGTATTTTCCATTCACCTGTGGTAGTTGAAGAGGCTTTTAAAATAATCGATATAGCTGCCGAGATAGTACTAG
>JAWSUQ010000119.1:0-7625 GCA_033549265.1 Bacillota bacterium | reverse complement strand
AAAAAAAGGAGAAATTAGACTTCTTTGTCGAATAAAATAAACAATCTAAATCTAACATAATGCATTTTTGTTAGATATAATAAATCTAGGAATAAAAGTACTTTATCAATTTTGAGGTAAGTAAACAAATTATAAAATGAACTAAGTAATATCAAAAACATTAAAATACAGTGTACAAAGGAGCCTGAATAATGAGGGATAATTTAATTAAGAATTTGAACATTACAAATGTGAATAAGGTACCGTTAAGTATCAGAGTAAAGATAATAATAAGTGTTGTCATTGCATTATTGATAAGTCCAACAATTGCAATTTTTATTAATAATTTAGTTCAGAAAACTAATTTGGTAACAGGTAATATTTCTGTATATGTTTCAACGTTAATAAATCTTGCCGTTGTAACATTTATTATACTTATATTTTTAAACATCATTGTACTAAATCCCATTAGAGAACTGATAAATAAAATGAAATTAGCTGGAGAAGGAGATTTTACAGCTTTTGTTTACTTTAAATCAAAAGACGAAATGAAAGTATTA
Organism: Bacillota bacterium; assembly: GCA_033549265.1. GTDB lineage: Bacteria > Bacillota > Desulfitisporia > Desulfitisporales > JAWSUQ01 > JAWSUQ01. The sequence goes on along the minus strand of JAWSUQ010000119.1, from coordinate 7,086 downwards.
GGAGATGCTTACAATCAGATGCTAAAAAATCAAGCTAGTGTTATTCAACAAGTTCGGAAAGAAGCACTGGAGTTAGTTTATTCTTCTGAAGATATGGCAGAATCTGCAAAGCAGGTTAATCTTGCTACGGAACAAATTAGTAGTAGTATACATCAGGTTTCTCTAGATGCAGAAAAGCAAAATAATTCTGTTGTTAAAGCTTCTCAATCTTTATTACAACTATATGAATTAGTTCAGTTAGCACAAAAAAAAGCATTAGCAAGCAACTCTAGTACAGAAAATACGTTGCAGGCTGCACAAATCGGCAGAACTAAAGTTAGGGATACCGTTGAAGCAATTAATATGATTAGTAAAAGATCCCAAGATACTACTGAAGTTATTCAAGAACTGAATGCTCTATCTGGAAAAATAGGAGAAATAATAATAACGATTAATAACATTGCATCACAAACAAATTTACTTGCGCTAAATGCAGCAATAGAAGCAGCAAGAGCTGGAGAACATGGTAGGGGATTTGCAGTTGTTGCAGAAGAGGTTCGAAAACTTGCAGAAGAATCGAATAAGGGCGCGACGGAGATTGGCAATTTGGTAAATGAAATGACAAAACAGACTGAAAAAGCAGTTGGGTCTATGGAAGAAGGTAAGCAAGCTGTTGAAAATGGTGTTAAGATTGTAAAAGAGACGGACATAGCATTTTCTCAAATTATAGAGGCGGTTGAAGAGATAGTAAAGTGTATAAGGGAAATTGAAGATATTACAAAAGAACAAGTTGCTACATCTGACAATACAGTTAAAATAATAGATAGCGTAGCAAATATAACAGAAAATAATGCTAATAACTCACAAGAAGTTTCTGCAGCAACTGAAGAGCAAATGGCAACGATAGAAAACCTTACTTCAGGCATAGAACAAATTAGTAATTTAGCAGTCTCTTTAGAGAAACTGGTGAGCAAATTTCAAGCTGAGCAAATTTCAAGCTGAGCAAGACAATTGATAAATACTAAGTTTAATATAAGATAATCATTGATGTATAGAAACATAAGGATTTAGATATGTGATCTACGCAAAACTGGCTTGGTTGAGATGGTATACTATCATTTACTACCGAGGTGTTCTATTATAATCAAGATTGGATAATAGAGGTGGAGGTATAAAGGCGAATTCCTATACTTTATTATCGATATATCTAGGGGAAATAAATATTGAGAGGGGAGAATTAAAGTATTTAATAATATGTAGTTTATATTGTGCAGTAGAAGTGAATATTATATTTTTCTAGCGTACATTTTAAAATGGTAAAGTCATTGCTAGATAGCAATTAAAATTATGTTCCCTCATTCCCTTTGCTGAGGGAATTATTTCGTTGTGGTGGTATTGTATTGAGCTTTAAGAGTTTTAAAGCTCAATAATAACCCTCATTCGGGTTTTTATGGTGCCTATGATGTTGGTCGTTCACCTTGCTAAACCTTCGTAAGTTAAGTAAAAGTGTTTACAATACCATTCAATTTAACACAAGCACATTGTGTTAAATCAACAAATACTTTTTATTCGACAAAAAATTCTAATTTCCCCTTTTTTATAACAAATTTTTTTTATAAATTTAAATTAATATAGACATCGTTTACTTCATCTTGCGTAATTCCAATGTACCTTAATGTAACGGAGGGTGCTGAATGATTAAATATTTTCTGTAATAAAGTGATATCAATTCCCGACTGATAAGCGTGATACCCAAATGTTTTCCTTAAGGAATGCGTTCCAATAGCCTCTGATATACCTGCCTCTTCTGCTGCTTTCTTTAGTACAGCCCAAGCTTGAACTCTTGATATAGGTTTGTTTACTCCCTTGCGAGACTTAAAAAGATATTCATTTAAATCTATTAAATCCAATTGTTCGATATAGTTTTTTATAGCTTTAACTGATGATTTATTAATAGGAAAGTGCTTAACTTTTCCTGTCTTTTTTTCTTTTATAGTTATAAAAACTTTAAAATTAGATTCTTCATTAATTAACACATCTTTTAATTTTAAGAGAAGAAGATCACTAATTCTTAACCCAGAATTGATTCCTAGTATAAATAATAAATTATTTCTAGCTCCATATTCTCTATCTCTGAGTAGAATTTCTTTTATAGCATCAATTTTCTTTATGTCTCTAATAGGTTGAACTGTTTGCATTTTAGGCCACACTCCTTAGCAGATCATTTAGCTACATGAAGTAAGAATTAAGGACAAAAAAACATTTGTAAAAATTTTGCATTGCTTGCAAATGCCTTATACAAAGGCTTTAAAAGCAATCAGTATCTAACACAATGTGCTTCTGTTAGATTCATGAGAGAGGAGGCTAAAAAATTTTAAATATCATAATTAACAAAAGTGAAGATAATATATTGCTATCTTTACATGGAAAATTTGATATGAATACCATTAAAAAATTAGATAATTTACTAGAAAAAGAAATTCCTGAAGTAAAGAAAATAGTATTTTCGTTGACTAATCTAGAATCTATTGATTTAACTGCAATTAATATATTAATAAAATATTTTCATAAATATTCAAATGGAGGAAAAGCCGTAGAAATAGTTAATAAAAATTTAGAAATTGAAGAAATTCTAAAGCTCATCGGATTAAGAGAATATTTTAAATCTCACAGAGCGGAAAATTATAGCTCTAACAAAAGTTGCTGAAAAATATAAAGATTTGCACAGACTGTGGGTAATCAACTATAAAAAACTTTGATGAAATTTATTATAAAGGATTGGATTTTTTTGAAAAAAGAAAAGGCAAATCCATTGAAAGATGGGGGCGCAAAGCTATGGGTCTAAGTTCGTGAAGAATATGATTGCCAGGCTACCGTTATATTTTTTTATAAATACTAACAGTAGCTTTTTGATGTTGGTATTTTTTTTTAAAAATTTAAAGAGGAATTGGTGATTGTATGCAAACTAATGAAGAGGTATTAAACATTAAGAAACTAACACAAGTCCGTTTTGGACTGCAGTTCAAGCTGACATTTTTTATTGTTATCGCATTTAGTATCATTGTTGCGGGGCGTGCTTGGTTTTTGAATTTTTCACAGCAGTGGACAGATAATCTAGTATTATTAAATTTAACTTCCGCAGCCTTTTCAATATTACTATCAGGGCTAGTCACCTATTTTATAATTAGACTTTTTATCAAAAATCCATTAGAAAGACTAACTGCCTTTGCAGAAGAATTAGGGCAGAATAACCTTACTCAGAAAGTAGAGATTAATTCAAAAGATGAGTTCAAAAAACTAGCTGATGTATTTAACTTAACTACTGAAAACTTGCAAATATTAATTAGGAAAATACAAGATTCCTCTGATAGCATATCTTCTAATAGTCAGCAACTTGCATCTAGTTTTAGTCAAATAAATAGCAATAGTGATCAAATAACTTTAACAATGAATGAGCTTGCGGCTGGATCAAATGAACAAAGTGAGCAAGTGTCTGAGACCTCCCATGCTGTAGATGAAGTGGTAAACAGTATAATAGACATTAATAATAAAATAAGATTACTAGAAAACCATTCTGAACAAATCATGGATATAGCAATAGAAGGCAGTGAATCTATTCAAAACAGTGTTGAATCAATGCTAAAAATAAGTCAATATTCCCAAAAAACCGATGAAGCTATTCAAGAATTAGAAATAGATTCTAATGAAATAAGTAAAATTTTAGTTGTTATTAACGGAATAGCTGAACAAACTAACCTTTTAGCTTTAAATGCTGCTATCGAAGCAGCACGAGCTGGTGAACATGGTAGAGGATTTGCTGTAGTAGCGGAGGAAGTACGGAAACTAGCAGAAAATTCTAAAGAAGCTACAAGTAGTATTAGCGATATAATTCAAAAAACTCAAAACAACACTACTAAGGCTGCAGCTTTAATTTCAGATTCTGGCGTTGAAGTTCGTAAAGGAGTAGAGATTTCTAAAAAATCGGAGGAAGTTTTTAAAAATATTATAAAAGGTAGTGAAGAAGTTAGGAAGCAAATAAAAGAAACAGCGGCATTAGCAGAGGGGATATCGACCGCTAGTGAGCAAGCAGGAGCATCTTTGCAAGAGATAGCAGGTATCGTTGAAGAGACAGCTGCTGGAACAGAGGAAGTTGTTAGTAGTACGGAAGATCAAGCTACAGGAATTAAGCAAGCTATGGCAGCTGTAAAGGAGTTATCTGAGATTAGCATAGAACTAGCTAGTCTATCAAAACAGTTTAAAATTAGCTGAAACAAATATTTTTATAAGGAATGGTAAGCAACTAGGAATAATATTTGTAGAACTATCAGGGGACTTGCACCCAGGATAGTTCTCTTTTGTTTTTACTATTAGCCATAAATAATTGTCGAATTCTGTCCGAATTTGTATAAAGGTTATTAGAAAAATTTGGCGAAAATTGTTATTTGTTAGACCGATTATCCTTAATAACTGTTTAAAAATATCAACACTTTACAGTGCCAAAGGATTAGATTTTAAAGTCTCTTTTTTTTGTGGAATTAGTGAAGGGCTTATTCAGCATTTAGGTTATAACAATTCTAAGAAACTTATTTATGTAGGAATGACAAGGGCTATAGAATTACTCTATATTACATACAGCGTTAATAATGAGCTAACAAAACTGAACTTATAGCCAGTGATAGTATTTAAAGCGTAAAGGAAGAAGTGATCTTTTCAAAAATTAAGTCACTGATTTGGGGGAAATAGGGGATAGTCTTATCTAATAATTTGATTAGATATAAAAAAAATATCAATTTGATTAAGATGATAATATGTATAATGGGAAGTTGAACTCGGTAGTAGTTTAGGATATGGAACGGTGAACCGTATCATAAGTGACTGCGGTTTGCTTATACATCTAAAAATAGACGAATAAATATCGAATGCCTGGGAATGGCAACTCATTTCAGCAATTACTAGTATTATGAGCAGTACTGGAAAGCAACAGGATGTCAAGATATTTGCGCATAGATTGAAGTTAGATTGTATTAGGAGAGTATTAGGAATGAACAGAGAAGAAGGTAAGATAATAAGAGAAACAATAAAACAAAGTGATTTAGTAAGAACCTCTAGAGCGGGAGATGCCTTTCACTACAGATGGGTAGCAAGGTTTTGTCTGAATATGATAAAGCCTGGATCATTAATCACATCAGTTACTATAGAGCAGTCCAAAGAAACTGAAAAACCCGGTGAGTGTGTTATGGATATGGCAGTTTATTCAGCAGTAGATGAGGAAGAATATGTTGACTACTATCAGATGAAGCACTCGGAAGCACGTACGGATAAACATATGACACTTGGGGAGTTGAGGAATACTGTTGAAGGTTTTTCTGATAGGTTCAAGTCTCACAAGGATGATGATACAAATGAAAAAGAAAAATATTATGTTGTTACCAACAGAAGAATTGATCAAAAGCTTCACTCAGTGGTTTTAAGGATTGCAAAAAGTCAAGATGCTAACAAAAGAATCAAAGACCAACTTATCCGTTACACAGAACTGGGAGAAGAAGATCTTAGGGAATTCTGTAACAATCTTATTCTTCAAGGCGGCGAAGGCAACTATGAAGATCAGTTCTACAGCTTAATAGGTGAGACTGGAAGGCTGATATCCGGTGTTGATAGTACTGATATTGTTAATAAGCTCATAACCATGATTCAGGCCAGAGTTTTACCTAATGACAGGAGTGAGATTACAAGAGCCACAGTACTTAACCAGTTTGGATGCAGTTCTGAAAGGGTGTTGTACCCTGCGCCATCCAATTTCGAAAAGCTGGATAATGCTGTAGTCCGTGACGAATATACCCGCTTGGCAGATGCAGTTAAAGAATCTGAGCAAACAAAGATCATTACTGCAACAGGTGGTTTGGGAAAATCGATTTTCACTGGTATGCTGCCGGATCTTTTGGGCGAAGAGTATTTGACCGTCATATACGACTGCTTTGGTAATGGTACGTATAGGAACAGGTTGAAGTTTAGACACAGACATCAAGATGCTCTTGTACAGATTGCAAATGAGCTGGCGGATATTGGGTTATGTGAGCCACTCATACCGACACATACAGAACCTGGCTGGATATCAGAAGCTTTTTGGGACAGGCTTTCGTATGCTGTAGCCCGGTTTAGAAAACTTCATCATAACGGTCGTCTGGTCATTGTTGTAGATGCGGCAGACAATGCTGAAATGGCAGCAGAAATCCATGGACACCTTGCTTTTGCAGGTGATTTAATTCAGCAGGGATTACCTGATGGTTGTACCTTGGTAATGCTAAGCAGGCCTGAACGAAAACACCTAGCAACATCGTGGAACTGAAGATGGAACCGTTTACTGTTGAAGAGACAGTAACTTATCTGTCAAAGCATATTTCTGACGTCAACCGACGCAATGCAGAAGAGGTGCATAGGCTCACAAGTGGAAATCCAAGAGTCATGTCCATTGCAATTCAGGAATCAATGAGTATTCGTGATGTTCTCCATAGGCTTGGACCTAAGCCGACAACGGCTGAAGAACAGGTTGAGGTACTTCTAAAACAGGCAGCAGACAGAATTTCTGTTCAGCTTTCAGACAGATTCCAGGATGAATTGAATTCTCTATGCTGTGGACTTGCTTCGCTGCCGCCGGATATTCCGATTCAGGATCTATCTGCTGTAACTGGAGTTGACGAGGCAACAATTAAAAGTTTTGTGTCTGAGATGGGTGCACAGATCATCATTGCTGAAGACCATCTGCATTTCAGGGATGAGCCAACTGAACACTGGTTTAGAGAAACATATATAAGTGATGAAACGTTAATAAATGAGTTTATTGGAAGGATAGAGCCTCTCACAGCGGATAGCATTTACTTAGCTTCAGCGTTACCGGAGCTTTATGTACAGGCTGGACACTTTGACAAAATGATTGAGGTGGTTCTTAATGAAAAGTATCTACCAAATACGACAGAGGCAGATATAAGGGAGGTCGAATACACAAGGCTTAAGTATGCGGTCAGCGCTGCGATTAATACAGACCGTTACAAAGATCTGATTGGACTAGGGCTAATGGCTGGTGACAGAGGTGAGGTTCATAACCGGATT
>JAWSUQ010000118.1:0-7635 GCA_033549265.1 Bacillota bacterium | reverse complement strand
ATTGCAACCATGATGGCAATCTGATATTTTATGGCTATCGCCGGATTTAAGCCGCTTAAGATTTGTCCTGTCATTAACCCAGGCAAAAATACTATCCCCATGGTTGCCATACTTGCAATGGTGGGCTTCAAAGCCGACACTAAACTGTTTCTAAAATAAGGGGCAATAGCCTCCAATTGACTGGCACCTAAAGACAGGCTATAGATAAATCTGCTTTGTTCTCTTTTGATATTCTGATAGAACAGCGTAATGCCCACCACAATCCCCTTTAGGGAGTTGCCTAAAAGCATCCCACCTATGGCTATAATATACTGAGCCTCCAGCACATTGGTGAGCTTTACCACCATACCGTTAAAGTATAGCAAGACAAACCCATTAGCAATAGTGAAAGAAATGAGGGTAGGCAGCAAAAAAAGCTTTAGCTTCAGCTGACTTTCCCTTATTACTGAGACAGAGGCAAAGACAACCATAATTAAAAACCATAGGATATTAAGCCAAATGTTATTCCAAGCAAAAATATATTCTAAAAAAAATCCCACCAGTAATAGCTGCACCGACATTCTAATAACGGAAGCTACAGTTGAACCAAATAACCCTAGCTTAAAGATATAGCTTGCCCCCAAAGGAATTACCAGCAGTAAAAAAGCTAAGGCCATGGAAAATAACGAAAGGTCTGGTGTATTCATATCATTTCCTCCAAGTTTAGTACTTCAATACGTTTATCCTCTAGCCATTCTTTATCGTGGGATATGACTAGCACCGTCCAAGTGGAGTTAGCCATAAAAAAATCTATTACTTTTTCCTTCAGCCTGCTATCTAACGCAGCAGTAGCTTCATCGAGTAAAAACACTTTTCGTTGCAGCAAAATGGCCATAATAATAGCTAGCCGCTGCCTCTCTCCTCCAGAAAGGGATGTTATCTCCTTTGCTATCAGCTCTGCTGGTAAGTCAAACTGCTTCATTAAGCTTACTAGCTCTTCTCTGTCATAACACAGATGGGAGTTGGCTTTGTAGGCAAAAATATTTTTAACAGCTGCTTCAACCTTGCCAGAGCCTAAATCTACCTCTTGACTAACATAAGCGATTCTTTTACGCAGCTCCCAGGCACTTTTGCTTGTTAACGGCTCCCCCTCTATAAAAATTTCCCCATTCTTAGGCAGCAGAAAACCTAGGATTAGTTTAAAAAGGACTGATTTGCCTAGACCTGATTTCCCGTAAAACAGTACCTTACTCCCCTTAGCAATTGCTAGGTTAAAATCCTTCAAAATATTTTTGCCATCAAACTCTATTGAGATATTTCTGTATTCAATCACTAGGCTCTACTCCTTTCTACTACTAGTATAACCACAGTATTTCTCTATGTAAAGAAAGCAGAAATCCCTAACCATATACTTGGCTAGGGATTTCACTAGAATTAATCTTATTATATTAAACGTTTAATTTCTTTGAGTCGATGGAAGTATTGACGGCATCCTGTTCTTTTTCGATGCGCTCTAGCTCAAGGGGATGCTCAATTACCATTTCTTGCTTAGTCAGCTTGCCATGCCACCAAACCATGCTGCCTGGGAAAAAGCTAGGACTAAAGTGAACGTTATAGAAGTGCCAGATAAAGATAGCTAAGATAGCTAGCATTGCCTCATCACTATGGGCTACTCTAGCAGATGAAATTACCCATCTTGGGAAGTACTGAGCTGAAACCTCAGGAAACATCATCATCAATCCAGAGCCGCCAATAATAAACATACCCCAGAAAACTGCCCAGTAATCAAATTTTTCTTTGTAGGAATATCGATCAAACTTAGGCTTATCAGTACTTAACCCTAGGTAATACTTCATATTTTCCACAAGATGCACGATATCTCTTGGATGTGGCATAGCTGCCCATGACCATTTACCTCTAACTGCATTTACTGCTAAGTATAGTAGATGATAGGCTGAACAAGCCAGCATCACCATTGCTGCATATTTATGAGTAGCAAACATAGCATCAAAGCTGCCAAATAGGTTTACAACTCCTTGAGCCCAACCAGTATAGTGATATTTAATAGGCAAGCCAGTAAAGGCCAAAGTAATAAAGCTTGTAAACATCATTATATGTTGAATCCGTTGATGGATATCAAAGCGTTTGAAACCAGACTCGTTATTTTTCACCCTCATCACCTTCCTTCTGTCTTAATTTCTTTTAGTCTTCTGTATAGATCTAACTCAATATGAATAATCAACAGGGTAATTGTTAATATTGTCAGCCAGGTAAAGAACTTTAGAGTCCAGTACATTGGGGCTCCATCACCATAAGGCTTTTTCTCATAGTGCTCAGGGCCATTGGCAAAATTTGCTTGAGCAACATTATGGCACTGGGCGCAAGTGTCTGGTACATTAGCCTTTGCTACCGTTGAGGCAGGATCAGCAGGACCTAAAATATTATGAGTTCCATGGCAGTCAGCACATTGGGCAGCTTCAGTGCTACCAAATTTACTAGCAATACCGTGGAAGCTATCGGCATAGCTTTCTACAGGTACTGTTCCTTCATGGCAGCTAGCACATGTTTCTGGAACATTTAATCTATTAACTGGTGATTCGGGATTATCTCCCGGTATTACATTGTGAGGATCATGACAGCTGCTGCAGCCTAAATCAGTATTTCCTGCAGCAAACGCCTTTCCATGAACGCTATCGTTGAACTCTCGGCCTGCGTCAGCGTGACAGCTGCCACATGACAGGTTGGCATCAACTGCCTTCGCGTCATTATGAGGGAAAGTAGTAATTTGCACATGGCAATTGCTGCAAGAAAATGGAGCGTGGACTGATTCTTCTATTTTAGTTACGTCCACGAATACTGGAGAATCTTCATTACTATGACAACTCATGCATTGCTCAGTTGTCATGTTAGCATAAGCCGCTCCACCACTAAATGCAAAGGCCATAAGAAGAATTACTACGAACCCCGCTGCTAACAATAGCCTGCGGTCTAATACAATATGCATTTTTTCACACCCTTTTCTGAATGGTTTCAAGTCAAAATAAATGTCTAACTAGAGGCATCAGTGACAATTTGTATTTTCTCATCATCAGTTTGATACTCTACGTGAAGTAGCCCCTGTGTGTGGATAATGATAAATCTCTTGCAGTGACGACATTTAATTATTACCTTATTGTCTTCTAGCTGACAGACGATTTTTCCACACTGACATCTGCAATTAGTCAATTAATCCACCTTCTTTCAGTTATTCCTAGCTAAATCACCATATGAGTGGGCCATACGATAAGCACCATTAATACCATCACAAAAGCTGACAGTAGGCTACCAAATAATACGAATAATGTATTACGTAAAATACCGCTTCTTCTAGCAAATTTAGAGCTGATAACTAATCCACTTACACTAAATCCCAACATAAGAGCAAAAATAACACCTAAAACTATTAATGTAGTCATTTTTTTAATCCCCTCTCATTTTATCTTTTTTTTTTAAAAAATAACTAGGTTAAATAACTACGAACTTACTGTAAGTGATTGCTGTGATTGCTCCCAAATAGCTGTGAAAGCTAGCCTTTTCATTACTAGGCTTTTAAAGCATTTACCACTAAACAGCAGTTCCCTTGCCAAAACCATCTTGTTCTCCTTTCTGGTAGTTTGGCCGACAGAACTACTGCCGGCCTCTGGACTTAGAGTCTCAGGACTCCTAGGTGCACGATTCCTTCCTAATAAAATAACAAAAGGCCAGCATCAGAACTAACAAGCATAGCTTGATAGTTGATAACTGGCCTCTGGGCTTAGTGCCTCTGGACTAAGTGTTATTTTATTTATTTTAACCCTACTGGAAGGAATAACCATAGAAACCAAACTAGAACTGCAAAGTAGAAAATCATTTCAAAAATAATTAACCCTTTGCTCTTTTCATATTTTGCTCCGCTCAACCGCCACCACCTCCTTATAAAGTAAAATAATAAAGTCTTACTTAATCAGCGGCCTAGCCAAAAAAAGACAAAAAGAGACCCGCGAGCAAATTACACTCAGCTCGGGCCTCTGGACTTCTTTCTCGAGTCTCTGGACTAGGTCGCTGGACTTATTTATTATTGAATTTCCATAAACTTGTTATTTCTTTCTCAATACATTATATTCTCTATTAATAGAAAAATTCCTGCTTATCTTTTTTATTTTTTTAAAAATTTTTAAAAAAAATGCTGGTACGGCCTCAATGGGCTCTCTTTAACCTTAGTTAAAGGTACCAGCCTTTATATTTTAATTTGTTTGAAATATTTTGTCAATTACCTATTGAATATTGGCAAAATTTGCAGAAAAAAGAAAGAGGCTTCCGCCCCTTCAAGGCTCATTATTCATCTTATAGTTGAGCCATAAAAGTTTTTTCTTTTTTATCAAACATTTCTGGATAGACATTGTTAGCAAATTCTACATCCTCTACCCCTTTAGTATGAACTATGATGTAGCGTTTACAATGCCTGCACTTAATAATAACCTTTGTCTCTGTCATCTGAAATAATAGCTTAGAGCAATCACAACGAAAGTTATCCATTACCTCTTCCCCCTTTTCTTGAAATTCCATTTATATAAACTTAAAAATGTAATTAGTAGTATCTAGTGATTGTTAGAATATTCTCATGTCTATTTAAAAAAATATAAAAACCAGCCTATCACTAGGCTGGCATAATTTTTAAATAATCAAAACTTTGCCGCTCAGCCACAGGACTCCAAGATCTCTGGACAACCACTTTTAATTTTAATAATAATTGTCAGTGATAAAAATCACTATCACTATTTGTTAATAATATATTCAACATTTCTTCACATTTTCCTGCTAAATTCTAAAAATAAAATATTTTTTTCACAAATAGATGCCTGGAATAATTAACAATTTTAAAAAAATAAACCCTACTCAACTAAGATTTGATTAGAGGGTTGCCAAACACTATATTAAATGTGCCATAAACCTGGTGGCAACTGTAAAATAAATAGTTAAACCTAAAATATCATTAATTGTTGTTATAAACGGACCCGAAGCAACTGCAGGATCTATTTTTAGTTTAAACATTATTAATGGAACAATCGTACCTGCCAAGGTAGCAAAAAAAAGAGTAACCCAGAGAGAAATGCCAATTACAAATCCTAGCCAGATATTTTGTTGCCATATTCCCGCCAGCAAGCTAATTAAAAAACCGTTGACAGTTCCAATAATCAAGCCCACTCCTGCTTCTCTCCTTATTAATCGCATAGCATCTCTGCCAACAAACTCTCCAATAGCCAATCCTCTGACCACTACTGCCAGTGATTGAGTGCCCGTGTTACCAGCCATATCAGCAATCATAGGGATAAAAATAGCTAAGATAATTACCTGATCTAGTGTTTCTTCAAATTGAGCAATGATATTTCCGGACATTATTCCGATAAGAAGCAGTAAGGCTAGCCATGGAATTCGCTTCTTGGCAGCATCAAAGGCCCCGATATTTAAATACTGGACTCCAGCTTCCTTTCCCCCAATACCACCAAACTTTGCGAGATCCTCTGAAGCCTCTTCATTAATTACATCAACCGCATCATCTACAGTTACAATCCCCACTAGTTTCATGTTGTTGTCTACAACCGGAACTGCTAAAAAATCATATTTTTCCATCACCCTAGCTACTTCTTCCTGATCCAAGTCAGCAGGCACAGAAATCACCCTTTCAGACATTATCTCAGCAATAATAGTTTCTGGAGCTGCTACAATTAAATCTCTCAGGGACAATACTCCAATAAGTTTCTCTTCCTCATCCACCACATATAAGTAATATATGGTCTCGGCCTCCGGCGCCAACTCCCTTAATTTGTTTATGGCATCCCTAGAAGTATAACTTTTGGGGATAATAACATATTCAGTTGTCATCAGTCCACCAGCACTATTTTCCGGGTATTGCAAAAGCTTATTAATATTTATCGCTTCTTGGTCACCAATTAGGCAAAGTAGTTCTTTTCGTTTAGCTAACTCTAGTTCACCTACTAAGTCGGCCGCATCGTCTGCAGACATTTCTACTAATACCTGAGCTGTTTTAGCGGCACCCATTTCTCCAATAATTAGTTGTTGGTCATCATAGTCCATCTCCTGAATTATTTCCGCCATTAGCTGGTTAGGCAAATAATCAAATAGCTTTTTTCTTTGGTACGTATTAAAGCTTAAAATTATTTGAGCAAAATCATAAGGATGAAGTTCATCACATAACTCATATATTTTATTGTTGTCCCTATTGTCCAGGGCATTTAAAATTTCGGAGTGTGCTTTATGATCTGACATTTTTCATCCTCCTCAAAACTTTCCATAATATATTTAGTTTCGATTCCTTCTATAACTAGTTTAAAAGTTAAAATTATTAGTTCTCCTTTATTAATCATTCCTTAGATTAAGAGCTATTATCCAGGGTAAAACTCGCTCAGCTATTTTTTCCATAGTTTAAAAGAGAGAATGTAAAAAAACTCTAGTCTATTGTCAGAAGCTAGAGTTTTGTTCTTCTATTAGAAGAGAATTAACATCATTATTTTTGATAAAACTGATAAATTCTTTTGCTAATATTGGATCAAACTGAGTTCCTTTACCCTTTTCTAGTTCTTTTAAAGTTCGATCCTGCGATAACCTTTTACGGTAAGAGCGGTTACTTGTCATTGCATCCCATGCATCCACAATACTAACCAATCTAGCTGCAAAAGGTATTTTCTCCCCTACTAGCCCCGTTGGATAGCCTTGACCATCATATCGTTCATGATGGTGCTTTATGATATCCAAAATAACTATATCCGGCTCCATTGGCGCTAATATCATTGACCCTTTTATAGGATGCTCTTTTACTCTGTCAAATTCTTTTTCCTCTAGAAATGTTGGTTTGTTTAAAATAATGTCTGATACACCTATTTTTCCTATATCATGTAACAGCGCTCCAAAATGAAATTTTTCAATTATTTTTTCTTCCAATCCGATGAATTTAGAAAAATGAACTGTCATTTTTGCTACCCGCTGGGAGTGGTTTTGGGTATAAATGTCTTTAGCATCCATAGCTGATATCAAGCTACCAATAGTTCGCAAAAAAGCTTCGTGTTTGCCTTGCTCAATTTTCAATCTGGTATTTTCTAATAAAAGGGCTGCTTGATGAGCAAATAACTTTAAATTCATTAAGTCTTTTGGAGAGTAGGTGCTGGAATGATTATGTCCTTCTTCACGGCGATGCATAACAACTGCGTAACCAATAATCTTATTACTCACTAATAACGGAATGTTTATAAAGGAAATTAATTTATTGTCTATTGCCGCAAAACTTTCAAAAAGAGGATTCATATGATTTACTTCAATAATATTATATAATTCTTTGCTTATTTGCAGCTGGTTTATTTTGCTGAAAGCTTGAATTAATTCATCTGGAATTGCCCCATTTACATCAACTACCTTTAGATTACTAGTTTGATCAATTATGTAGAGGCAACCGGCTTCACTGCCAGTTATATCCATTGCCAGTTGTAAAGTATTCTTAATTATAGTCTCTAAATTATGGTCTTTAATTAGAATATTAGTCATTTCTGCTAAGAATAATTGCTCTTCTAGTTTTGCATTTAATTTTACAATTTGTTTACGTAAAGATTCAATCTCTTCTTGTTC
>JAWSUQ010000117.1:0-7652 GCA_033549265.1 Bacillota bacterium | reverse complement strand
TCGATAATCTTTTTGATTGTCTTACCGCCAGGTCCAATAACATCCCTAATTTTATCGGGATGGATTGAGGTAGTAATAATTTTTGGTGCATATGGAGACAGCTCTGGTCTAGGCTCTTTGATTACTTTAAGCATTTCTCCTAGAATATGTAGTCTTCCTTTGCGAGCTTGCTCTAAAGCGTTAGCAAGTATTTCTCTATTCAATCCATCAACTTTGATATCCATTTGAATAGCAGTAATTCCTGCTTCTGTTCCAGCCACTTTAAAGTCCATATCCCCAAGAGCATCCTCTACTCCCTGAATGTCAGTAAGAATAGCAATTTCTCCACTTTCTTGGATTAAGCCCATTGCTACTCCAGCTACTGGTGCTTTAATGGGAACCCCAGCATCCATAAGCGATAAAGTACTGCCACAAACGCTAGCCATGGAGGTAGAGCCATTTGATTCCAAGACCTCAGAAACTAATCTAATAGTATAAGGAAAATCATCCTCACTAGGAATCATGGGCTCTAATGCTCGCTCTGCTAAAGCACCGTGTCCTATTTCCCGTCTACCTGGACCCCTCATTGGTCTAGCCTCCCCGACACTGAAGGGCGGAAAATTATAATGGTGCATATATCTCTTGGAATCTTCAACCCCAAGACCATCAAGAATTTGCTCCTCCCCAGCTGCTCCTAGGGTAGTAACTGTTAACGCCTGTGTCTCTCCTCTAGTAAATAACCCAGTTCCATGGGTTCGAGGAAGCACTCCTACCTGACACCAAATTGATCTAATTTCATCTGTAGCTCGTCCATCAATTCTTAATCCTTCTGCAATAATTAAGTTTCTCATAGCAGCTTTTTCAGCTTTGCCCATCAATTCTTTGATCAGCTTCTCATTTTCTGGGAATTCCTCTGCCAAACTCTCTTTAACTTCGCGTTTAACCTTAGAAATATACTCTTCTCGAGCTAATTTTTTGATTTTATTTCTAGAGCAATGTTCAATTGCCTTAGTAATAGGCTCAAAGACCTTTGCTTTAATTTGCTCTTCAATCTCAGATAGAGTGGATGGATTATGTTCTAATTTGTCCTTAGCATAACCCATTTCAATAGCCTTAGTTCTAAAGTCTTCCTGGAACTTAACTATTTCCTTAATCTTTTCGTGGCCATACATTATAGCTTCTAAAACCTGATCCTCAGAAATTTCATTAGCACCAGCCTCTACCATAAGCACGGCTTCGCTTGTCCCAGCCACAGTTAAGTCAAGTTCTGTAATTTCTGCTTGCTCGACTGTTGGGTTAATGATAAACTCCCCATTAATTAGACCTACTGTCACTGCTGCGATAGGGCCTTCAAAGGGAATCTCTGATAATGTTAAGGCAGCTGATGCTCCAATCATTGCTGCTACATCAGGGGGACTATCTTGGTCTACTGACATCACTGTAGCTACAATATGGACATCATTGCGATATCCTTTTGGAAATAGCGGTCTTATAGGTCTATCAATTAGGCGGGCCGTTAAGATAGCAGACTCACTTGGCCTTCCCTCTCTTTTGATAAAACCGCCAGGAATCTTACCGACAGCGTATAGCCTCTCCTCATAATCTACAGTCAATGGAAAGAAGTCGATTCCTTCCCTCGGCTCTTTTGAGCCAGTTACTGCGACTAAGATCATTGTATCTCCATACCTAACTAAGACTGAACCATTAGCTTGTTTAGCTATTCTTCCAGTTTCAATTGTTAAGGTACGACCACCAAGCTCCATGCTCCTAGTTAATGGTTCTTGCCAATTTTGCATTTTCTTACCTCCTTTTTGATTTCTTTAATTTGTCAACTTAGTTTTTTTCTACACGTTATGTATTATTTCCTTCTTTAGATAAAAAAAACCAAAAAGAGTGGGTATCCACTCTTTTTCGATAAATTTAACGTCTTAAATTAAGTTGCTCAATAATCTGTCGATACCTATTGATATCACTTTTCTTTAAATAATTCAATAAGCCTCTTCTTTGTCCAACCATCTTTAACAAGCCTCTACGGGAATGATGATCTTTTTTGTGTTCTTTTAGATGCTCTGTTAAATAGCTAATTCTCTCTGTTAAAATGGCAATTTGCACTTCTGGAGAACCTGTATCAGCATCATGAAGCTTGTACTTTTCAATTATTTGCAGCTTATTTTCACGATCTAATGCCATTGTTTCACCTCCTTAATGTATAATCCCCACAAGCCAAGTCATTCGTCGGAGAATCGAAAAACCTAGCAAATGGATCTATCTAAGACAAGAATATCTTGTACCTTAGCTAAAAAATAATCATTTTCCAATTATAGTAATAACTAACCTGCCAGCTGGTATATCTTTGGCAACCAAATCAAAGACCCTGCCTTCCTTGCTAATAAATCCTCTAAACCTTGTAGCAGTAGGGATAAATCCAGGAATTGCTAAAGCTGCAGAGTTAATGTCATCTATACTTATCTTTTCCTGCCTTAAGTCTCTCAGCCTTTTTTTTGCATGTTGAGTAACTAAGACACGCATGATCATTATCTAATATGCCCGCTGGTTCAAATATTCAATATCTTCTTCGGCCAAGATAGCATACAAAGCATCTTGAAAGGCTTGCATGGATGCCTGTTCTTTGCCATTTTCCTTATAATAGCTTTCTAATTCTGCTTTAAGGGATATAAACCCTTCACTAATACAAATATCTGTAATGAGCTTGACATAGTTTTTAATTTGCTCATGGCGAGAACTATTGACAAAAAAAGTCATTGGCAACCCTCCACCTAGTAGATTGTAACATACCACTACCAAAATGTAAATTCTTTATAAAATAAATATAGTTAGCCTAGTGAAGGAATATTCCTGTTCTCATTATATTTCATATTAATCATATTATTAGCAGCTTCGCAGTCAATTGCTATTTGCCTTACTAAGTCATCTTTAGATTTGAATTTAATTTCATCCCTTATGTGTTCAAGTAAATGTACTTCTAGCTTTTTGCCATAAATATTTTCGTTAAAGTTGAAGATATAGACTTCTGGTATAGGATGCTCTGTAGTTGTTAAGGTAGGTCTCTTGCCTATGTTTAACACACCAAAGAACTCCTTATGTTCTATTTTAGCCAATACTAAATAAACCCCATTTTTGGGCATTAGGACATCTTCCTGAGCTTTAAGATTGGCAGTAGGGAATCCTAACGTTCGACCTAACTGATTGCCACTTACCACAATTCCCTCTAAAACTGGTGCCCAGCCTAAAAATTTTCTAGCATTATTTATGTTACCCTGAAGCAATGCCTCCCGAATGGTAGTGCTGCTTATTACTGTATTTTCTATTTTTATGGGCGGAATAATCTCAAGTGAATAGTCTAATTCTGGAGCCAACTGCTTTAATAGCTTCCAATTTCCTTTGCCGCCCCTACCGAAAGTATAATTAAATCCTACTACTATATGGAATAAATCCAGTTGTTTATTTAACTCATCAATAAACTGATTTGGGTTTAATCTTGCAAATTCTTGGGTAAAAGGCAGTTGAATTACTAACTGCACACCTAAGCTAGTTAGTATAATAAGCTTCCTTTGTTCAGTAATGATTTTCTTAGGAGCTGCAGATGGATTTATAACAGTAGCCGGATGAGGAGAAAATGTCAGTACTGCAGGTATACCGTTATATTCCTTAGATTTATTAATAATGGCCTTAATCAATTGTTGATGGCCTAAATGAACACCATCAAAATTTCCCAAGGCCAAGCATATCCTTTTATAATCATTGCCTTCTCTCAAAGAATTAATTACTTTCATAACGTAGGCTCCTTAAATCAATGTCTTTTTCATTTTTAATAATTGCTCTCCATGAGCCATGCTTATCTGCCCTATTCCCATAAATAGGTGTTTTTTTGTGAATACCTTAATATTATCACAATTTAATTGAAGCCCCCGTGCCTGCTTTAGCTGTTGGGAGTTGTACTTTACGGCTTGGCCATAAGATAATCTTTGCTGCTGTAAGTCATCAACCATGACGGAATCCATTCCAAGTAAGGCATCTTCAATATTAATCTTAGTAAAATCCCTATTACTAGCTATCTCTTCCAAAGTAACAGCATCTTCTATCTTAAAAGGCCCTGCTTCCATACGAATAAGGAAGGACATAGCCCCTCCACACCCTAGTAATTTGCCAAGATCATGGCAAATAGTTCTTACATATGTACCTTTTTCACACCATATATCAAAAAGCACTAAGTAAAAGTTATCTTTTTTAATAATAGAAATAACCTGCAGTTCTTTTATTTCTACTGTCCTTGCAGGAACTTCCACTTCTTTACCTACTCTAGCTAGCTCATACAGCCTTTTACCCTTTATCTTGATTGCTGAATACATAGGTGGAACCTGATTAATAGTTCCTTTAAATTTCTCTAAATTAGCAAGAATCTGTTGTTCAGTGATTCCTTGACAGCCTAATTTTTGAGTAACAGCCCCAAACAAGTCCTGGGTTTCAGTAGATAGTCCTAACAAAGCTTCACACCGATATTTTTTATCATCATTTAAATATTCGATAGCCCTTGTTGCTTTGCCAACTGCCATAGGTAAAACACCTGCTACTGCCGGATCTAATGTTCCAGTATGGCCAATTCGCTTAGTATTTAATTTCTTTCTTAAATAACTAACCACATCATGAGAAGTCATTCCTGGTGGCTTTAAGCAATTGATAAAAAAGCTCATAGCTATCTCCATTTCGCCTACTAAAGATATTGGTTGATTCTTTCTAAAATGCTCTGTAGCACTTTTTCCTTAGATTGGTAGTTGATAATATGGCATCCAGCAGCCTTTTTATGGCCACCACCGCCAAATTTTGCTGCAATTTGATTTACGTCTACAAGACCTTTAGACCGAAAGCTAATCTTTATTTCCCTCTCTTTAAGCTCTTTTAATATAAAGGCTACTTCTACCCCAGATACTGATTTAACATAGTTTACTAAACCTTCACCTTCATCATAATTCACTGCAAACTTTTCAAATAAACTATCATCTAGCTCAATCCAACCTACTGTACCCTGTTGGTTAATTTGCAGCTTGTTTAAAGCTGCTGCAGTGAATTTCAAGGATGATAAGGAAACAGTCTCATATATCTGAGAGTTTATTAACTCTAAATCAGCTCCAGCCTCCAACAACGCAGCAGCTGTGTTGTGAGTATAACTAGTAGTGTTACTAAACCTAAAAGAACCAGTATCAGTCATTAAAGCAGTATACAATCCAGTGGCTATATCTCTAGTAATAGCAACCTGAAGGTGTTCTAAAAGCTTAAAGACAATTTCTCCAGTAGCAGCAGCCTCTGTATCAACGATATTAATATCACCAAACTGACTATTACTAATATGGTGATCGATATTGATAATTTTCGGGTAGGTTAGAGCCTCTTCCAATCCAGTTCTAGCCATATCTGTTGTATCTAAGGTTATCAAAACACCTTGCAAATTTTCTAAAGTGCCTCTTTCGAAAATTGGAAAAAAATCTGTGAGATAACGATATTTTGAAGGCGTAGGATCTGTATTAACGGCTACAACCTTTTTACCTAACTGCTGCAACCCCAATGCTAAGGCAACTATAGATCCAATGTTGTCTCCATCAGGGCTAACATGAGAAATTAAAATGAAATCATTTTCGTTGTTTACCAACTCTTTAAATTTATTAATTTCCTGGCTTAAGCTCATACTTCAGTTCCTTTTGTTTCACTGATAATTTTGTTAATTTTCTCACTATAGTCTAGAGATTCATCAACCCTAAAATGAAGCTCTGGTGTATAACGCAAGCTTATGCGCCTTGCCAGCTCTGTTCTGATAAAGCCTGCAGCTTTATTTAAACCGCCTAAGGTATTTTGCTTGTTACTATCATCACCCATTATACTAATAAATACTTTGGCATGACGCAAATCACCTGAAACTTCTACTCCAGTGATAGTTATAAATCCAATTCGAGGGTCTTTTAGCTCATCTCTAATTATTTGAGAAATTTCCCGTTGAATTTCACCTGCTAATCTATTATTTCGATGGTTACCCATCAGCTATCACCTCACCTTTTTACAGATGGCGTTTAACTTCTTCAAAGATATATCCCTCAAAGATATCTCCTTCTTTGATATCATTAAATCGCTCAATCCCAATTCCACATTCATAGCCCTGGGCTACTTCTTTTGCATCATCTTTAAAACGTTTTAAAGAGTCGATGTCCCCCTCATGAATTACAATTCCATTTCTTATTATTCTAATTTTGCAGATATTAGTTATCTTACCATTTGTCACATAGCATCCTGCAATGCTGCCAACTCTCGGCACCTTGAAAATAGCTCTTACTTCCGCCTGACCTAAAACCACTTCTTTAATATCTGGATCTAGTAGACCTGATAATGCGGCTTTAACGTCTTCTATAGCATCATAAATTACTCGATATAGTCTAATATCTATATTCTCTTTTTCTGCAGCCTTTCTAGTATTGGCGTCAGGTCGGACATTAAATCCTAAGATAATGGCACTTGATGCAGCTGCTAACATTACATCTGTTTCAGATATTGTCCCAGCTCCACTATGAATAATATTCACTCTTACTTCATCATTAGATAATTTTTCTAATGATTGCTTAATAGCTTCTACTGAGCCCTGCACATCTGCCTTAATAATAATGTTTAAATCTTTTACCAGTCCAGCATCTATATTTTTAAAGAGGTCATCTAAAGAAACCCTGCTTAGCTTCTGTTGATCTTCTTCTTTTTTGGCATGTATTTGCTTTTCAACTATTGTTCTAGCTGCTTTTTCATCTGGCACAACCTTAAAGCTATCACCCGCTAATGGGACATCAGATAAGCCAAGTATTTCAACCGCCATAGATGGTTCAGCCTTTTTGACCCGCTTTCCACTGTAATCCATCATAGCTCTAACCTTTCCAAAGGCCCAACCAGCTACAACTACATCGCCAATATTCAAGGTTCCATTGTGAACTAATACTGTAGCCACAGGTCCTCTCCCTTTGTCAAGCTCAGCTTCTACTATTACACCTTTAGCAGCTCTATTAGGATTTGCTTTAAATTCCTCCATTTCACTAACTAAGAGGATCATCTCCAAAAGCTCTTCTATTCCTTCTTTGGTATGAGCCGAAACATTTACACAAATAGTATCTCCGCCCCATTCCTCTGTAACTAGCCCATATTCTGTTAATTCCTGCTTTACTCTATCTGGATTAGCCGCCGGCTTGTCAATTTTGTTAATTGCCACTATAAATGGAACCTGGGCCGCTTTAGCATGACTGATTGCTTCTACAGTTTGGGGCATAACTCCATCGTCTGCAGCAACTACTAACACCGCGATATCAGTGGCTTTAGCCCCTCTTGCTCTCATAGCTGTAAAAGCTTCATGGCCAGGGGTATCTAAAAAAGTAATTTTTTTATCATTATGCAGTACCTGGTATGCTCCTATATGCTGTGTTATTCCTCCAGCTTCTTTGGCCGTAACATTAGCCTCTCTAATAGCATCTAACAGTGAAGTTTTACCGTGGTCAACGTGACCCATTACTGTCACAACCGGTGGCCTAGTCTTCAGATCCTTAGGATCATCCTGCTCCTCAACCTCTTCTACTTCCACGATTTCTGCTGCCTTTACAGAGGCTTCTATGCCAAATTCTCCAGCTATTATT
>JAWSUQ010000116.1:1031-7652 GCA_033549265.1 Bacillota bacterium | reverse complement strand
ATTGCTCGTATTCCTGCAATCCATTATGATCTTGGTTTAGCTCACCAGTCTCTTTAATAGTGATGCATGGAAATTCTTCTACGGCCAGGCAATTTTCTATTTTTCGCTCTAAGCCAGCGGGGATATTGTGTCCATTTTTATCTAAAAGTACTATTGTTCCTTTTTCAGACTCAAAATGCCCTACATAAAAGCCCCCATTACCGCCATTGCTTTTTACAATATATCTAAGAATTGGTAATGATACCATTCCTGCATCTATTACGTTAATGCCACTGGCTAATAAGCTACTCTTAATAGAATCTGCTAGGATGGATGTATATTTATGTGAGGTACGGCCAAGTACTACCGTGGCCATACTTGGCAGTGTACTGGCATAGGCTCCAGCGATCTTTGCAACATTAAATGGATTCAATTCAACTCCAAGCAAGCCTGAAATGCCATTCAACCCAAATATATTGCTTTTTTGACGTTGCCCCCAAATTAATGACTGAGTAACTTTAACTCCTTCATCTGTTTCTTTGTAAGGCCAGAGCTTGATATCGGGGTTAACTGTGGAACTACGAGCAAGGTTACAGCAGTCACCGATAGCTGCGCCTTCATATATCCTAGTTTTTTCCCCTACTCTAACTTTTGCTCCGATGATGCAGCCTCGGAGCTCTGCACCAGAACCAAGATAGCTATTGTTCCAAGAAATTGTTCTTTTGGTAGTTGCATTTTCTCTAATAACATTGTTCGGGCCAATAACACTATATTCTCCAATGCTCGCCCCTGATTCAATAATAGTATTTCTACCAATGAATAGTGGTCCTTGTAGCTTAACGCCTTGCCCTATTTTAACACCCTCTTGCAGCCAAACACCAGGTGCAGTTTCACTTGCAGCGATTGGAATCTTTGTTTGCCCAGCTAAAATATCAAATTGTGTTTGCCGATATTGGTGGATATTTCCTATATCACTCCAGTATCCCTTAAGAGAATAACCATAGAAGGGAAGTTTCTGCGCTAATATTTGGGGAAATAAATCCTTGCTGAAGTCAAAAAATTGTCCCTCTGGACAAATATTAAGAGCAGCAGGCTCTAATATGTAAATACCCGTATTGACGAGATCACTAAATACTTGACTCCAGTTGGGTTTCTCAAGAAATCTTACAATTCTCCGTTCCGCATCTGTAATAACAACACCGTACTCTAAAGGCTCTTCCACTGGTGTAAGCACAATAGTAGCCAGAGCTTTCTTTTGATTATGAAAATCTATAGCCTCCTGTAAATTAAAATCTGTTATGCCGTCACCACTAATGACGATAAAGCTTTCGTCTAAAAAATCACTGCAATTTTTAACGCTTCCAGCAGTTCCAAGGGGTTTAGTCTCTTCAAAGTAGTGTAAGTTAACACCCCATTGACTACCATTGCCAAAATAATTTTCTATTTCTTTTGGCAAATATTGTAATGTTACAGCTATTTCAGTAATATCGTATTGCTTAAGAAGATTAATCGTATACTCCATCACAGGTTTTGTAAATATCGGCACCATTGGCTTTGGCAAATTACAGGTTAATGGCTTTAGTCTAGTACCCATACCACCGGCCATAATAACAGCCTTCATCCTAATCGCCTCCCATAAACATAAACTATGTATTTAGACCTTTTAGTTTATGAGAGAACGTGTGAATTTATTCTTTATCTTCTTATTTTAATGACGTGAATCAGCTATTTTAATCAACCTTAAAAGTTTGCTGTCATGTTTGTTAACTTCCTGCTGATGCTTTGCAATAACCTCAATAATTTGATGATCAATACTATGTATAAGTGCTAGCTGTTGACCTCTTGACCCATGGTAAGCATATACATAAAACCCCCTAGCAATTCCGTTAATGTTGGACTTCTCTATAATATATTTTGCCAAGCTTAATGAGATTATAGAAGTTACTACCGGCAAAATTCGTTCTAATAGCAATAGTCTTTGATCAGCTTTACCTATATCATGAAGAAGAGCTGCTTTTTTAACAATAGATAGTTCTAGTTGTTCTGTTTCATCCTTGAGACAAAGGCTTATAGCTGTTTTTGCAACTTTAAAAGAGTGATATTGATCTGGTCTGCTTAAACGTAAGAACAAGCTATATTCTTCACAAGTCAAAGAGCTTTTCACCCAAGCCATATCTTCCTTACTAAGCTTGCCAAAAAGCGCATCCCAAACCTGATTAAGTCTAACAAACAGCTCTCCCATATTAGCCCTCCAAACACTAATAGCAATTAAGCACCCTTCTCTTAGGGTGCTTAATTTTAGATATTATCTTAAAATTTTTCTTTATTCCTTAATTCTGAACCAAATCATATGGCCATTGTAAGATTCCTTTTTCTAAATTATTGACATCCTTAAATCCTTCTTTAACCAACAAATCTGCAGCTTGTCCACTTCTATTGCCGCTACGGCAGATTAATAAGACTGGCTTTTCAGGGTCTAATTCACTAATTCTATCACCAAGCTGGCCCAATGGAATTAACACAGAACCTTCAATATGTCCCTCAGCGTATTCCACTTCTTCACGGACATCAAGTAGTTGAAGGTCCGTTTGTTGATCAATTAGTTCTTTAGCTTGATTTGCACTCAGGTCTTTATAGCCAGTACTAGTGCATCCCATCATTAGAAAAATGAGTCCCATTAATAATATTAGCAAAGCACTTTTTCTCATTTTTCATTTTCACTCCAATCTTTTAATAACCTTAGATAAGCTTAGAGATATTTTTTCATTTCTTCTTGTAGTGCCTCTACGTCCTGTTCTGTCACTTCAAAATCTTGCTTGTTTTTGCCCTTCCCTTTTTTGAGCATTGTTTGTTCTGCTTCATTTGCTAGCCTTCTTTTCATAAAACCAGTAACAAAGTATCCTGCTCCAAACAGCGCTACAAAAGGCATAATCCAAACAAATAGGTTAAATCCAGAGAAGGGAGGAGAAACTAATACTTCATTTCCATACATTTCAATAAATGCTTTTCTGATTTCTGATTTTGTATAACCTTCTGCAAGCATCTGCTGTATTTGAGATCTTTTTAGTTGAGAACCATCCGACGGACAGTCAATTAACGGCAGATTTCAATCTGTAGACCAAAATAAACTTACAACATCAAGATATTCTTCCTGATCGTAGCTTAGGTTATCGGCAGCAAACACCGAAACAGTAAAAGCAAGCATCAAAATGACGACTAATATGGTATGCCTTGCATGATACTTAAGCTTCATCAATCTACTCCTTCCTATAGATAAAATAATATACACCATATTTCACTATATCATATTTATGAAACATTGTTAAATATTTATTATTGTTTTTAATGCTTATACTTATAAAAATCATCCTGGAAAGTAGTATAAAATAGCCAACTGGTGATAGTTACCAGCTAGCTATACTTTACTAGATATTCCATTTTACATGTCGCTCTTTGGCATATTTTTCTTTTACCTTGCCAGTAAACATGCTTTCCAATAGAGGCCTATTAGCTTTAAAAGCAAAAGCTGCCAGATGGGCTATCAAACCAAAAACTAATAATATTGTAAAGATATTGTGGATTGTAGTAGCTACTAGAGCTAACTGATATGGCATACTAATTGCCGACAAATTTTGAATTGTTTTAATAATACCAGTTATTACTAAACCTAAGATAACTATCCCCATATATAAATAAGCCACTCTTTGTTCAGCTAAAAACTTATCTGAGGGCGGCTCAATTCCTCTGCCTACCATTGCTTTAATAATAGCTATAGACTCTTTTAAGTCCCCTTTTTTAGGGAATGCAGCATATTCATTTCTCATAACATGATACACAATATGAAAGAAAATAGCAACTATCAGTAAAATAGCTCCTATATAGTGCATGCTTATTGTGATAAAATATTGATCGGCCCAGGCAAAACCAGGAACCTCTGTTAGCATATACCTACGGTATAGGGGCATTTGACCAAAACCAGTAAATAGTAACAAAAAGGAAGATATAGCAATTAACCAGTGAGTAATAATTACAGGTAAAGAATGTCTTTTTACTTTTTTAGTCATATATTATTTTCCTCCTTTCATGGTCTTCCAGGCCATTAGCCCACCAGCAAAAACACCAATTATAGGGGCCAACAGCACCGATTTCACTAAATTTTCCGCTGACTCTAGCGAGCTTGGAACACCTAACTGCAGGAGCATAGCCTGTTCTTGGTTTCGTAGGGCTGCTTCAATTTCTTCAAAGGGAACCTTTGAAACGTAAAGAGTACTAGTACCGCCATTTTCTTTATCACCATAGATGTAACCATTTATTTCTTTTGCTCTTTTTGTAGCTACCAGCAACATTTCTTCTTTACTACCATAACTAAGAGCACCACGAGGGCATTCACTAACACAAGCAGGCTTATTTCCTTCTCTAACCAAATCAATACATAAATCACACTTATACATTACTCCACCACCTGCAAACTTAGGGGCTAACTTCAAATATAGTCCAACTCCAGCCTGTCGCTGAGGAATATCCCAAGGACAAACATCTCTACATTTTGCTCCTCCAAGACAAAAGTTTTGATCAATTACTACAGGTCCTTCGGCAGTTTTTTCATTTGCTGCAAAAGGACATAGCTTTACACAAGCAGGATTATCACAATGCATACATCTTCTTGGCAGATATATATCTATGTTTTCATTAGCACTATCCACTTTTACCTTTTGGACGAATATCCAATTATAGGGCGTTAACCTAGATGTAATCTCTTTTTTATCTTGCCAATCCTCATACTTCTTCTGCGGCCAATAGGGTTGAATATCAGATACAGGCTGAGGATAACGATGTTGATTCTTTGTCTTACAAGCTTTCATACATTTCGGCATTTCTTCTCCGCTACAGCCATCACATTTTGTCAAATCGATTACTGTTACAACTGGATTAGCTGCCGCTTCTGATTTTTTCGGTATCCCCGCAGTAGTGCCACCAATGATGGCTGAGGCAATCATACTTCTTTTAATAAAATCTCTCCTATCCATTTTTCATCTCCTATATTTTTTTTTTAATATTGCTATTAATTAGCGATGGAAAATACGAAAAAAAATTAATTAAACTCAATAGCTTTCATTTGACACACTTTTGAGCACTTTTCACAACCAGTACAATCTACTCCTATATACCACCGGTCATCATCATTTTTTTCAATCGCATTAACGGGGCATATTTTATTGGCAGCACATCCTGGCTTATTATCACATTTTGCCGGATCTATAACTCCTCTTTTCTTCATCCTATTAACCTCCAGAAGTTTTTTTTGGTGAAGCAACTGCTTCTCAATTTAACTAACCTCAACCACCTTTTCCTCCGCTAATGGTAAGCTTTATTAAAAAGATAATTCCTAT
This sequence comes from Bacillota bacterium, assembly GCA_033549265.1. Lineage (GTDB taxonomy): Bacteria > Bacillota > Desulfitisporia > Desulfitisporales > JAWSUQ01 > JAWSUQ01. The sequence continues at coordinate 2,283 of JAWSUQ010000116.1, read as the reverse complement.
CAAAAGAATAAATTTGTACTCCATACAAGACCTCCTATCACTTTCTATTTATACTATACTACTATTTAATTTTTCTAACAATATATAATTAGCGAACGAACATAATAAAAAATTCACTTAGTCCTTGTTAGACTAAGTGAATTTTCTATTTATAGATTAGGCTTTAGAGAGTTCAAAAGTAAACTCTGTCCCCTTGCCAAGCTCACTTTTAACAGTAATATCCTTGCCATGAGATTTAATGATATTTTTTACGATTGCTAACCCCAAACCAGTGCCACCGCTATTTCGATTTCTCGACTTATCAATTTTATAAAATCTTTCAAAAATATAGGGAAGCTCCTTTTCTGGTATTCCAGGTCCTGTATCCTTTACGTTAACTACCACACTATCTGTCCCATCAATTACCTCAATATTAACTTTACCCTCTTTCGTATACCTAAAGGCATTGTCTAAAAGATTAATTAGCGCCTGCTCAATTTTATCGTTATCGATTAGTACTGTTAACGTATTTAGAGGGAGTTGCACAGAAAAATCTATGTTCAACTCAGCCGCTAGAGGTGCCAACTTTCGCTGTACACCATTTATTAAAAACTGTAAATTAACTGGTTCTTTTAATAGCTGTAAATGTCCTGATTCCATTTGCGTAATATTTAACAGCTCATTAACTAATCTCCTTAATCTTAATGTTTCCTCAAGTATAATCTTTAAATAATTTTCCTTTTCTGCTTCTGTCTGAGCCATTCCGTCTAAAATTGCTTCCACATATCCTTGCAAAAATGATAATGGTGTCCGCAACTCATGGGATACATTAGCAACAAATTCTTTCCGCATCTGGTCAAGCTTCTTTTCTTTTGTGATATTGCTTATAACAGCTACAGCGCCTAGTATTTCATCAGCACCTTTTATGGGCGCTATTTTAAGTGAATAAATATTGCCATCAATCATTATCTCATCCTCAGCGCCTTTGGTATTGTTAATAACTTGTTCAACTAACAAATTTATTTTTTTTAGAGGGTCTGATTTTATCGGTAAAGATTCTCCTGAAATTATTTTATCATCACTATCAAACAACTCTTCTGCAGGTGGATTTAATACGATTACCCGTCCATCACGGTCGAAGCTAATAACTCCTTCTTCCATACTAGTAAGAATATTAGCTAATTGGGTTTTCTCTACCGTCAGCGCATTAATATTTTGCTCTAACTCTGTCCCCAAAAAATTCAAGGTATCGCCAAGCATTCCTACTTCATCA
>JAWSUQ010000116.1:0-1021 GCA_033549265.1 Bacillota bacterium | reverse complement strand
CCTTTTGCCATTGCTAAAGCTGCATCATTCATCGCTATTAGCGGACTGCTGATACTACGGGAGAGAAAAAAGGATAGAATAGTAGCCACCACAATGGTTGCAGTGGCTGCTAATAGTATGATTTCTCTGATATGCTCCACTGTTTGAGCCATCGGTGCCAGAGGCGCATCAATAAAAATACCTCCAATAATTTGCCTATTATGAGATATTGGCACCGCTACCGACATCATTGACATATTAAATAATGAATGAGTTCCTTTGCGAATAATTGTGTCTCCTTTGGTTACTCGGTCTAAGTCGGGGCTTTCGAATCTAACCCCTGGAGATAGGTTCATTAGCCCAGAGCTTGCCTGTACCAATCCTCGTCGGTCTAATATTAAAATATTTGCATTTATAGTGGTACTAATAAGATCTATATTGTTAAATACCTTCTCCGGTTCATTTTGCTCCCCAATAGTAAGGGCTAGCTGATTACCATGGTGAATTAATTCATTAGCCCGCAGATTAAGATAGAAATTTTCCATCATTTCACTGAGGACAAAGCCAAGGATAATAAAGGTCACTAGTAAAAAAACAACTAATGCTGACCATAGCTTACCCACTATGCTCTTGAATATCATTGGTTCACCTCAAATTTATAACCGACGCCCCAGACTGTTGAAATAAACTGGTTTTCACTACAGCTTCTAAGCTTCTCCCTTATTTTCTTTACATGGGTATCTACTGTTCTTACATCACCAAAAAAGTCGTAACCCCATACTGATTCTAAGAGCTGCTCTCTAGTAAAAACCTTTCCAGGGTGTTTAATAAAGTGAACAAGCAAATCATATTCTTTTGGGGTTAGTACCAGCTCGTTACCAGCTACTTGAACTTGTCGAGAAAGAAGACATATTGTTAACCCCGGATATTCAATCTTATCTTTTCCATCACTGCTAATATTCTTTTTATTAGCTTCACCAGCTCTTCGGAGAAGTGCCCTTACCCGGGCTACTAGCTCCCTCATGCCAAAGGGCTTCACAAC
>JAWSUQ010000115.1:0-7738 GCA_033549265.1 Bacillota bacterium | reverse complement strand
GTAAGTATTGACGATACAGACCTTAGGGTCACCAGGGTCGTTCTTTTTCACCCGATTTGGATCAGTTACCATTTTTCTTACCTGGGTCTCTAAATCAGTATCGGCCATTCCTAAGTCAATTACATTGCCATAGCTTTTGCTCATTTTTCTGCCATCTAGTCCAGGCAGCATCGATACTTTTGCTAGCTTAGCCTGAGGCTCTGGAAACAGGTTGTTTTGAAACATAAAGTTAAACCTTCTAGCCACTTCTCTGGTCATCTCTAAGTGGGGCAACTGATCTTCACCAACCGGTACAGTATCTGCTCTATAAACTAAGATGTCAGCAGCCTGCAGTAATGGATATCCTAAGAAGCCATAGGTGTTGATATCTTTTCCCTGATTGCCTAGCTGCTGAACCTGATCCTTATAGGTAGGACAGCGCTCTAGCCAGGAAATGGGCGTGATCATTGAAAACAGCAGCATTAATTCAGCATGCTCCTTCACATCAGATTGGATAAAGATAACGCTTTTCTCATAATCTATTCCAGCACTAAGCCAATCTAACGCCATTTCGCGACGATTTTTTCTGATTTCGTTAGTATCATCAAAGCTAGTTGTAAGAGCATGCCAATCTACTATTGTAAAAAAACACTCATAATCTTTCTGCAGCTGAACCCAGTTCTCTAATACACTTAAATGTCCAATGTGCAGCTTTCCAGTTGGTCTCATCCCACTTAAAATTCTTCCCTTTGTCATGACAAATCCTCCTACATTACAAGTTAATATATAATATTGCCGATAGCTCCGCCTATTAGAAAAAAGAAGCTGGTTATCCCATGTACTGCCGGCATAATGATTATCCTAGTAGCACCGGTAAAAATCAACAGTAGCAATATAATTGGTCCATATGCTTCTAGCTGATAAACAAAATTAGCTGCATTTCTTGGCAATAAACCTGCTAATATTTTGGAACCGTCTAATGGTGGTACCGGTATTAGGTTAAAGACAGCTAAGATTACGTTATATAAAATAAGAGGCTGAACAAATAAGGACACATAAAAATACTGAAATCCCCCTAAAAACAGAACTAAAGTTCCTACAAATGCAATAGTAAGGTTCATCATCGGTCCTGCCAGAGCTACTAGCATCATCCCCCGTTGCATATCCCCTTTAAAATTTATTGGATTTACTTGAACCGGCTTAGCCCAACCAAAGCCCGCCAACACAAATAACAGTGTGCCCATAATATCTAAATGGGAAAAAGGGTTTACAGTAAGCCTTCCTTGATATCTAGGGGTTGGATCCCCAAGCAAATCAGCGGCTTTCCCATGGGCATACTCATGAAAAGCAATAGCTACCAGAATACCTGGTAATATAGCAGCTATTCCTTGTAAGCTGTAATTAAACATTTAGTCACTCCTCCGCCATCTTAAAAACTTATATTAGACTGTATTGAGCCCAAATAATTATACCATATTTATGAAACAAAAAAAAGCACACCTCAATGGAAATAAGATGTGCCAAGATTTCTCATAAATCTTATTTAGAAACCGCTGTTAGCTTATCCCCCGTAAGACGCTCTGGGATGACATCATTTCGAATTAGATCAGTATAGGTTTCTCGCTGCAGGATCAAAGAGCTTTCTCCCTTATATACTAACACTGCGCCTGGCTTTAGCAGGCGATTGTAATTGTTGGCCATGGAGTAACCATAAGCACCGGTACAGGCTACAGCCAGTATATCTCCTGCTTTTACCGGTGGAAGCTGAATGTCCCAGATCAGCATATCGCCAGACTCGCAGCACTTGCCTGTAATGGAAACTAATTCTCTCTCCTTATCTAAGGCCCGATTGGCTAACATTGCTTCATATTTGGCCTTATAAAGAGCTGGCCTAATATTATCTGTCATGCCGCCATCAATTGCTACATATTTTCTAATACCAGGTATCTCTTTTACACTACCAACAGTATATAGGGTTGAACCAGCTGGACCTGCAATAGAGCGGCCCGGCTCCACAATTACCATAGGTATCGTCAGTCCTAAGTGGTTTGCTTTTTCCCTTACAGTACCTACTACTAAGTCAGCATACTCAGCAATATTAGCAGGCTCGTCAGCATCTGTATAATAAATGCCAAAGCCTCCTCCAAGATTCAGTTCTTCCACCTTTTTGGCGGTTTCATCAAAGATTTGCTTAACAAATTCCATCATAATTGAAGCAGCATGCTGGTAGGATTTTAGCTCAAAAATTTGGGAGCCTATATGACAGTGAAGCCCTAAGAAGGAGAGGTTTTCATAGGTTAACACCTTCTTAACTGCTTCTAATGCTTGACCATTAGGCAAGGTAAACCCAAATTTTGAGTCTATTTGACCAGTTTTAATGTACTCATGGGTATGGGCTTCAACTCCCGGAGTGATTCGAAGCAGCACCTGCGCCACTACTTTATTCTCTGCTGCTATTCGATTTAAAAGCTCCATTTCATAAAAGTTATCTACTACTATCCTGCCAACCTTAGCATCTATAGCCATCATCAACTCTGCTTCTGTTTTATTATTGCCGTGAAAGTAAGCTCTCTCCATGGGGAAGCCTGCGGCTTTAGCGGTAAAGATCTCTCCACCGGATACCACATCAAGCCCTAGCCCCTCTTGATCAATAATTTTACAGATGGCTGTAGTCAAAAATGCTTTACTGGCATATAAAACCTTGCCGTCATGCTTTTCAACAAAGGCTTGATAATATTGTCTGCAGGTATCACGAAATAGTTTCTCATCTACTACATATAAAGGTGATCCGTAGCGCTTCACTAAATCTATAGTATCACAGCCCCCAATTTCCAAGTTACCTCTTTCATTAATGCACATGGTTCCATGTAACTTCATTTTTTGTTGTCAACTCCTTATACAGTAATCTTTAAGTAAAAAAGCAGCAATGAGATATTTCACTGCTGCAATATGTACATAAATTTGTAAACAATTATATCATTGGCCAAAATAATTCGTCAACAACTACTTAGGCAGCTACATCAACTGAAGCTTTTTCTCTTCAACTGTGCTTTCCCATTTACCGCATCGGTCACCCCAGCGGGCTATAATCCTACTTTCATAGCCAATTTGAATTACTTCGCAGTTATTAGCACAGTCCTTACATTCAAAGCTTGAAACATCATGATTGTTCTCAAAGGAACTAAAGCCTCTAAAATTAGTAGTTTTACCCTTTAATATTTCTTCTCTAGCTAATAAGCTTGCCCCTAGAGCTCCCATAACCTTAAAATGCTCAGGGATGACAACTTCTAATCCCAATGCCTTTTCAAAAGCTTTTTTAATACCTTTATTTGCCGCTACGCCTCCTTGAAATGCAATAGGTGCTAATATCTCCTTGCCTTTGCCTACATTGTTTAGATAATTACGCACTAAGGCCTCACATAGGCCTGAAGTAATATCAGCTAATGAATGTCCCAGCTGCTGCTTATGAATCATGTCTGATTCAGCAAACACTGAGCAGCGGCCTGCAATTCTTACAGGCACTTGAGCCTTTAAAGCAAGATCTCCAAAATCCTCAATCTGTATTCCTAATCTACTGGCCTGCTGATCTAAAAAAGAACCAGTGCCAGCAGCGCAAACAGTGTTCATAGCAAAATCTGAAACAACACCATTTCGCATAATTATTATTTTTGAATCCTGTCCGCCTATCTCTAAGATAGTATTTACTTCGGGAATCAATTCACTGGCTGCTACTGCATGAGCAGTAATCTCATTTTTTACAATATCTGCTCCGACAATAACCCCCGACAAATGTCGAGCACTGCCGGTGGTCCCTACTCCCGTCACCTGTAGGTTAGAAAATTTATCATATAATATTTGCAGCCCCTTCTTCAAAGTAATTAAAGGCTGGCCTTGTGTCCTTAGATAATCACTGTATATTACCTTTTTTTCACTGTCGATTACTACAATATTGGTGCTAACTGACCCAACATCAATACCCAAGTAGCATTTCATTTTTCTCGCCTCCTGTAGCAGTTTGTCTCTTGATTAGGTCTACAAAAGCTTCTACTCTAGTTTTGAGCCCTGCTTCACCTGATTGTTCGTCTAAATAGATTGACATGGTAGGCATATCATACTTTTTGCTTACCTGGGATAAAACTGAATGGGCTACAATTTCTGGCATACAGGTAAAAGGTGCTAATTGGATAACACCATCATAGCCCAGTTGACCGTAATAGACTGAACTACCTATGGTCTCTCTGCCATGTCCCCCCACAAAAGAGTTTAGATATGGATTAGATAGCTTTAGCATGCTTCTGCTGCTTTCACTTGGCAGTAAGCCTAAGAACAAATGATCATTTATCCATTGACTTAGATAAATAGATCTAGTTGTCTCTACCCCTAGCTTCCCTAGCAGCTTTTCTAAATGAAAATTTACGAAGGGCTCTAAAACCGTATATATTTCTCCTACTATTGCTATTTTGGGTACTTGTTTGTCGGTATCAATTTGTAGTTCACTTAATTGAGACAGCCCTTTTTCTACAGCTTTTGTAATATCTTTTTTTACAGAAGCTTTATCTATTTCTCCAATTGCTTTATCTAGTATTTCATCAGCTTTTCCGAATTTTATTTCTCGTGGCCTAATTCGTTGCACCTCTTTTTCAATTCTATCAATGGCGCAGGCTTTGGTATAGGCCAGATACATTCCTCCTACTACCTTTATCCAGGAATTGCTAAGGAGCTTTATCTTCTCCACTAATTCTGAATAGTGAGTATCAGGAGGCTCCAGCACGATCACTTCATAATTTAATCCCATATCTAATAGTATTTCTCTTTGAACTTGGGCATAGTAGCCAAAGCGACAGGGACCTACCCCTCCTGCCATAATAATGGTATCAGCGCCAAGCTCATGGGCTTCAACAAAGTTGCCTATATTAATCTTTAATGGTAAGCAAGCATATTCCGGTGATAGCTGGGTGCCAATATTCATTGTTTTCTTGCTGGATTTTGGAGGCACTATTACCTCCAAGCCAATATGCTCCAGAAGACCTTTTACCGGCACATACATGTGTCCCATATGGGGAAAGGTTACTTTCACAGGGCCACCCTCCTTGCCAGCATATCTACAAATGCTTCAATTCTAGTTACTACTCCTGCCTCTCCGGTATGCTCATCGATTGTCAAGGTCAGGATAGGAATGTTGCTGTTTTTTCTGGTTTGTCTAATGATCAGCTCTCCTACCAGGGAATCGGGACCGCATCCGAAGGAAGCAATATGGATTATCCCATCTACTTTCTTCTCTTTCACAAAATGTAACGCTCCGCCAATATTCTTTCTACCAAAGGTCCAAAACATTTTCTTTGGCAGCTTATCAGCTTCAGTATTGATGTCATTTGCCTCCAAAGTATCTGCCGTGAAAACATTTACCCTTCGTTCAGCTAGCTTTTTAATCAAATTCATGCTGATATATTCATCATAAATATTATAGCCATGGCCTAGAATAGCAATGTTTAGTCCCTTATCCCTGCTTTCCAGAATCCGTTGACTTTTATTAGATAGATAGTCAATAGCTTCAGGAGGAAACATTTGTTTACTTATTATTAAGCTTTCAAACTCTGCTTGTAATTTTAAAGCGCTATTCCACGCTCTTACTATTTTTAGAGGGTTATTGCTAAAGTATTTTCCAACTTCTTTGGCAAACTTAGCAAGATTCTTTTCTGACTTGCTCATGTCAAGGGATGTGTCGATAACTGACGGCAAATCATTGACGTTTGCCTTGATCATATCAGGCAATCCCATGAATTTTGGACAGATATATTCCTTTTTCTCTACACTAATTAATCTGGGGATAAATATATAATCAACCTTATCCTTAAGCCAGTTGACGTGACCATAAAACAGCTTTACCGGCAAACAGGTCTCATCTAAAGCTGATTTTACACCTAATCCTAAAATATGCTTATTAGTCTTTGGTGATACAATAACTTCAGCCCCTAATCTATTAAAATATTCCTTCCAAAGAGGATAATAATTGTAATACATCAAACCTCTTGGAATTCCTACTTTCTTTACTGTCATCTTAACCCTCCACAACCATTTGATAGTTTTTACGAAAAAGCCTCACTAAGCTAGCTTGTGCTAAATATTGACATCTTATTCCTCTTGTTTGTTATTTTTTCCCTTTTCTTTTTTCATCGGCTTCATCGCTGGTGATGCTTGTCTAATTTTGTCCTGTGGCTTTAGCATACTTGGTCTGACATTTTGGATAGGTACTGGTGATCTCACTAATACACCTTTTAGTGCAGCTAAGTTCAAAGGAATTAACGGCCATAAATAAGGTACACCAAAGGATTTTGTAAAGACAACTAACCCTAGCGAGATGATCATGGCACCAATAAAACCAGGTAATTGGAACAGTCCTACCGCCACTAATAAAAATAATCTAATGAGCCTGTTGGCATTACTTAGTTCATAGCTAGGGGTAGAAAAGGTACCAACTGCTGCGATAGCTGCATAAAGTAAAACCTCTGGTATAAAGAGCCCAATATCAATAGCTACTTGACCGATAAGGATGGCTGCTATCAAACCTAGGGAAGTAGCTAATGGAGCCGGGGTATGGATTGCTGCCATTCTCATAAAGTCGATAGATATTTCTGCTAATAAAAACTGCCCGAGTAACGGTACCTTCCCCACTTCTTCTGGTCCAATAAAATTAAGCCATTGGGGGAGGAGGCTTGGCTGTAAAGAAACTAACAGCCACAGCGGTAAAACAAAAATCGAGGCAAAGATAGCTACAAATCTGATCCAGCGCAAGTATACTCCTACAGTAGGGCTTTGCCGATACTCTTCCACATGTTGCAAATGATGCCAATAGGTTGATGGAAGAATAATAACACTGGGAGAATTGTCCACGATTACTAACACATGTCCCTCTAAAAGATGGACCGCCGCCACATCTGGCCTTTCGGTGTAACGAACCTTTGGCATAGGGTTCCAGTAGCTCCCAGGAGTAATGAGCTCCTCCACAGATTTTTCTGCCATAGGCAATCCATCAATTTCTATTTCATTAATCAAATCCTTTATCTGCTGAACTAACTCAGGGTTAGCAATATCTTTGATATAGCTGATACATATATCATTTTTCGAGCGAGTACCTACCTGCATTATTTCCATGCGCAGTTGGGGGTCCCTTATTCGTCTTCTAATTAAGGCAGTATTAAAAACTAGGGTCTCCACAAATCCATCACGAGAGCCTCGTACTACCTTTTCTAGATCTGGCTCTTCAGGCCCTCGAGCAGGATATTCCCTAACGTCTAAGACAATAATTTCATCCTGTCCATCAATCAATAACGCTAATGGTCCTGCCAATACTTGATCAATAGCGTCGTTTACTGTTTCAACAGTCTCTACCTCTAGATAGCCTATATGCTTTTGCATCAGCTTTTGAATAGTATTGGGCAAAACTTCTTCCTTAGGCAAATGCATTAGTACTTCTAAAATTTTTAACATTATAAAATCTTTGGCAAAGCCATCCATAAAGAAAATGGCAGCATCCTTGCCTCCGACTTTAATTTCCCTGACCATTACATCAAAGTTACTGTCAATATCAAGCTGCTCTTTGATTATTTCAATATTTTCCTTTAGTTTCTTACTTACTTTAATTTTTTCAGCAGTTGCCATTATCAAACCCACTCCTTCTCAATATCTCCTTTAGAGCTAAAGTAGTTCTTGGGGCACCCTTATGATAATCATCACAGCCGTTCATTTTACCGATATCACC
>JAWSUQ010000114.1:0-7740 GCA_033549265.1 Bacillota bacterium | reverse complement strand
TGACATTGGCTCAGCAATTGACGATTGTGCTAACTGCTACATTAGCTTCAATTGGAACTGCTGGAGTACCAGGGGTTGGTATTATAATGCTAACTATGGTGCTTGAATCAGTTGGTCTACCCTTATCAGGAATCGCCATTGTCCTCGGTGTAGATCGTCTTTTAGATATGTCTCGAACAACCGTCAATATTATAGGGGACGCAGCTGCCAGTGTAGTGGTTGGTGCCAGTGAAAACGCTATTGATCATGAAATAGCTAAAAATTATAGTAAAAAAATTACTGCATAGAAAAGCAAATGCTGCAAGGTCAAGAGGTCTTTCCTCCTGACCTTTTTTGCTTTGATAATATTCAGAATATTAGAAGGATTTGTGTATCTGACGGCGAATTGTTGAATATAATTTACTATTAATTACATTATTTACTGCTATATCCTGGTTGGCTGAATATATTAAAAAGGAGGAATGGACTATTAGTGTACTAATGACTGAAAAGGCAAAAAAGTACATTATATCAAAAACTGGTATTGTAACAATTAATATGGTATCACTGATGGGTTGTTGACGCCTTAGATTACCTGAGTTGCAGGTAAGGAACGTATCTCCTAAAGATCCCCACAACTATATTTATTTAGATGTTAACGGAATTAGTTGTTATATTCAAAGGGATCTATCTCTAAAGAACAATACTGTATTTATAAGCTTGCAAGGCTTTGGGCCATTTAAATATCTCGAAGCCGAGGGGCTAGAAAGATTCTAATAAGAAAGGATGAGGCACAATTATTTTTGAATCTAACAATAGCTATCTAGGTGCAGTTAAAAAAAAGCTGGAGAGTTTCTGTGACTTCGAGGAAAATCCAAGGTTAGTAGATCTTGAATTTGAACTCTTAGCAAAAACTACTGTAGACAACAGTAAGTACTTTATCTCAAAGGAAGTAAAAATTTATAGCTATCAAAATTTTGAATTCTCCTTATTTAAGTTTTCCAACGATCTATCGTTAGAGCTAATCTCTAAGACTATTGATACTATCAAGGATAGTTTGATAGACCTTATCAATCCCACAACAGATCATATGTCTTCTGTAGTTAATTGTATCTTTATTACTGCAATCACCCCTTCAGAAGAAATCAACAACAAAATTACTAAATTCAAATATACCAAAAACTTTTCTCTTTGCCTTAAGGGCTGGTGTAGTTTGAACGTAATAATAGTTGATACCCAGAAGAAGCAAGTTTACGTTAGTAAAAAAGGAAAGGAGGTAGCACATTTTTACCAGCAGCTCCTTGAGGCTATTAAATAAATAAGGAGTGAAAAGAGTATGAACTTTGCTGTTTTACTGGTAATTTCTGGACTAATACTGGTCATAGCTTATTTTACTTACGGAAAGTACGTAGAAAATACTTTAGGAGTAAATCCTAATTTAAGCACACCTGCTCACACTATGGGGGATGGTGTAGACTACGTTCCTGCAAAGCCTGCGGTTTTATTAGGACATCATTTTGCTACTATTGCTGGAGCAGGCCCTATCGTTGGCCCCATTACTGCTGCTGTTTTCGGATGGGTACCAGCTGTTTTGTGGATAATTATTGGAGGAATATTTGTAGGAGGCGTTCATGACTATTCTTCATTAGTTGCTTCAGTACGGCATAAAGGCAAGTCTATTGGACAGATTATTAAAAATAATATTGGCAAACGAGGTCAGCTTCTATTTTTAATTTTTGCTTGGGCTACATTAATTCTGGTAGTAGCAGTTTTTACAATATTAGTTGCCAATACTTTTGCTGCTACCCCAGAAACTGCTACAGCCTCTATCCTTCTGTTGATTCTAGCTATTATTTTTGGGGTGGCAGTATACCGCTTTAACGTTCCATTAATACCAGCCACAATCTTTGGAGTAATATTACTATTTGTAAGTATTGCCATAGGTATCAGTTTTCCTCTGGCATTATCGGCCACCACCTGGGTCTATATACTGATTGGGTATGCTTTCATAGCCTCAGTTACGCCGGTATGGGTTTTGTTGCAGCCAAGAGATTATCTAAACTCCTTTCTGCTGTATGCAGTGCTAGGCGGTGCGTTTGTTGGAATCATAGTAGGTCAACCAGATATTGCATTTCCAGCCTACATTGGTTTTAAAACTAATCTAGGATACTTGTTTCCCATTTTATTTGTCACTATAGCTTGCGGAGCTATCTCCGGCTTCCACTCTTTAGTATCCTCAGGCACAACCTCTAAGCAATTAAGTAATGAAAAGGATGCAAAAATTATTGGCTATGGTGGCATGCTAATCGAATCCTTTTTAGCTATTATTGCTATTGGAACTGTTGCTGTTCTATCACAACAGGGCTATACCAGCAATTTAAGTGATTACGGTGGTCCGGTAGGATTATTTGGCGCAGGAGTTGGGAGCTTTATGAGTTATTTTGGTATCCCAATTGCTTTAGGAACCACTTTTGCTACCTTAGCAGTCTCCGCCTTCCTACTTACTTCCTTAGACTCTGCTACAAGACTAGCTAGGTATACTTTCCAGGAGTTTACTGAGGAAAGGATGCCTGCTCTAAACAATACTTTTCTAGCAACTGGTGTATCATTAGTATTTGCAGCTGCTTTAGCTTTGTCAGGACAATGGAGCACAATTTGGCCTATCTTTGGCTCTGCTAATCAACTTCTGGCAGGGTTAGCCTTACTGGGGGTTTCCGTATGGTTAGGGAAGCTAGGCAAGAGTAATAAGATGACTCTTATCCCCATGGTATTTATGATTATTGTAACTTTGGCAGCCCTAATTAACGTAATGAGTGCAAATTTATTTGGCGCTAAGCCAAATTACATTTTAGGTATTGCTGCTGTATTTTTGTTCATTTTAGCAATACTACTGGTACTTGAGTCATGGAAGAGCTTATTTGGTTCATCAAAAAATCAGCCACCAATTTCATCAGATATGTAGTTAGTTAGAAAAAATATCTACTCAAACAAGAAGCAGGGTTTATAATTCAACCCTGCTTCTCTTTTCTCTAATTAAAGAAATTCTATCTTGAGCTACTTTAATGTTTGTCCATAATCCCTTAACCACTTTCGTTGCTGCTGATAGTCAGGAAACAATTTTGCTACCAGCTGCCAAAAATCCCGGGAGTGGTTCATGTAAACGAGATGGCAAATTTCATGTACCACTACATACTCAAGAACTTCAGAAGGAGCCATGATTAAGCGCCAGCTGAAATTCAAATTTTTCTTATTGGAGCAGCTTCCCCAGCGAGTTTTTTGATCCTTAATTAATACCCGATTGTATTCAACTCCAAGCTTTCTGGCATAGAAATCTACTCTTGCAGCGATAGTTGTTTGTGCCTTTAATTTTAATTCTTTTGTAGGCGCTTTAGTTTTGCTTTGACTAATATTTTGTTTGCTTTTTACTTTCAAAGCCATAAACTTATTATGAACCCAATACTTTTTCTCTTCTATAAAGGCTACAGCATGTCTTTCTTCTAGATGCTGAGGGATCGTTACTGTTACTCCTTGTAAAGAAACAGTAATACGCAAACGCTTTGCTCTAACACTCTTTTTTAAGTAATAGCTTATACTATCGGTTCCTACAGTAATTTGAGGCATTGTTAACTCTTCCTTTGGTTTCTAGTATTACTTATAATATTCCATTACAAAAGGCTTTTCTCCTCTACCTCTAATACTTTTGATTCTAGGAAGCTATTGCCAATAATTCGCCTAATAAAGGGATGATCAACCCAGTCATAGCCTGTCATATCAAGGGTTAAGTAGATTGCATAGGCTTGTTTTGCTTGTGATATCACTGGATGCTTATAGATAACCTGTTGCAGGTTTCTTCTAATCTGCTGCTTCTTCTTATCACTCAACAGGCTAGTTATATATTTTCTACTAAATTTATTCAGAGTCCAATTCTCCAAATCGTGCCAAATAGGCTCTATTTCTTCCTTAGAAAAGTAGGATTGACTAAAATCTGGCAAATCAGCGATTACGTCAGCATCCTGCAAGTAATTTTTCAGTTTTAATAATACTTCTTGCCCATCAAAGGGCAACTCTTTCATTAATTTCAATTGGTGAACCAAATGATCATTTATTATCATGCGCTTTAAAGCAGTCTCAATCCTTTTACGGCCAGTCAGGGGTAGGTCCTCTTCTTTCATAGCCGTTAAAAGCATGGCTCTGCAAAATCGTCTTAGGTAAGGCAAGCCTTGGTCCACCTTAGATTTCTCTTTATTTTCAGTTAGGTACACCTGTTCAAAGATATCTATGAAAATAATAAGTCCTAGATATATATCTTTGGCTAATGGAAACAATCTCTTTTCTAATAAATACCCATTTACCTTTTGGTCAGCTGCATAATAATTCAAAAGCAATTCTGCAAAAGCTTCTTTAGGAAATCGAGCTAGCTGCTGCTTTAAACGGTTAGTAGAAAATTCATTTATCTCTTCATAAAAAAACCGATCAAAGAGATTGTAAAAATCCTGCTGCTTTAATTTGTTACACAAATCTAATCACCTCCCATTAGCTGCTCTATAATGGCTATTATCTCCTATATAGCGAAAACTATTTGCAGAAGAGCTATTCATTTGAGCTGGCACAAAAAAACTAGAGCTAAACCAAAATTAAGTTGGTTTAGCTCTAGCTGCCAATTTACGGTGCATCAGACTTATTAAATAGCACCTTTACCTCAGCTTGCTTGCCACAAGTGAGCTTCCCCTCCTTACATTTGCCTGTAACACAGGAAGGAAGCGCTTTTTCATAAAGAGTTGTGGACAACGTCCTAAGAGTATTCAATTTTTTAGTAGCCAAATCCCTAATCTCCCATTGTGAATTCATACAGGTTCTTTCTGCCAGCATAATAGAATCAATTCTCGCATTTGTAGATATTATAAATTTAACTTGATCACAGTTAACTAGAAAAGACAGAGACTTGGCTGCACCGTATTTTTCATATACATATAACCTAAATTCCTTAAACTCATCAGCTAATTTTAAATATTCTAGGTGGAAGATAGATTGCTCAATACTTTTAGGAACAAGGATAGGCCTATCTAGATCTAAAATTAAATTAAGTAAGTCCTCTCGATGAATTTCTGGTAGTCGATGTCGTATTTGCTGATGATAAGCTGCTAAACTGCACATCATGCCAAAGGTTGTCCTAGCTTGTTCTGCAATACTTTCATGACCATACCCTAATACTCTCTTGCTAACTTCCTTAGCCTTTATGCTAGCTTCATCTCCCCATATCGCTAAAGTCTGAGAGGGTGTTTTCTTTTGAGTACTGGTTAAAGCCCCTAGCCCTACCTGCAAATCCAAATCACCAAAGGCTCTAAGAAACTTCATATTATTAAGGGCATCAATTTTCTCCAAGTCTTCTAAAAACAAATCCTCTAATATGACGTCGTTGCTTTCATCACTGCTAACGCTAGAAAACAAATTAAATAGGCTAAAGGGCAAATTAGCGCCCAGTTCTTTTTTAAATTCCTTAAAAACTATTTCATATTTTTTACTATTGAATAAGTAGAAAAGATCGTATAGCTTATCTCCTGACATAGATACACATATATTAGTTTTAGTGCAAAGCGGTAAGATATATCGAGCATCTTCAATTGGAATTTTATGAAGGTAATTTTCTTTCTTGGGCCTGCCATTAACCTCTAAGGTCGCCAACTCTGACATCTGTTCATATAATTTATAAGCTTTATTGATTAGAGAAGCCGCCTTTATATTGTCCTCTGCCTTCAATATTGGAGCAGCAAAAGCCTCATTATCCATTGTTACATATCTCTGACTCTGCTGTACATAAGATGCCTTTAACTCACAAAGCAGCATGCTTTGCACTCTATCGATGCCCTCTGCTACAAAGAAAATATTAATTGTCCTCAGAGCTTCTCTTAGCGTCTTTTCATTTAATCTGTTAATATTGTTTCTTTCTATCCAAGCTGCTATCTGCTGAAGTCCAGTTGTTTCAAATTTCGATACCCTCATACTAATCAACTCCATTTAAATTGCAAATTCTCATCTATAAAAATTATAGCACATAATAGAACGTCATTACATCCCAAAAGAAAGAACACTAAACCATCAGAAAATTGACTTTAGAAAAATTTCTGTACATTAAATTAAATATAGGAAATTAAAATTATGCAAATATGAAATAATAAAGATAGTTACTTGAAGAAAGGTGGTTAATTATGTTATCTAATAAAATGGTTAATGAGTTAAACGAGCAAATTAAACATGAATTTTTTTCGGCAAACTATTATCTAGCTATGGCTGCTTATTGCGCCTCTGAAGAATTTAATGGGTTTGCCCACTTCTTTATTGTTCAAGCAGAAGAAGAAAGATTTCATGCTATGAAATTTTTTAATTTTGTTAATGAGCTTGGCGGAAGAGTTTTAATAAGTGGCTATGAGGATCCCAAAAACGAGTTTAACTCTCTGGAAGAAGTATTTGCTTCAGCTTTAAGCCATGAGAAATTTGTGACTAAACGAATTTATGGTTTAATGGATTTGGCAAACACAGAAAAAGAATATGCAACTATTAGCTTTCTCAAGTGGTTTATCGATGAACAGATAGAGGAAGAAAATTCTATGTCAGATATTCTGACAAAAATAAAGCGTTTAGGCGAAAAAGGTGAAGGAATCTATATGCTAGATAAAGAACTAGCTACGCGAGTTTTTACTCCTCCCGTTGAAAATCTATAAAGATAGATAAAAATAAAAAAACAGCCTACACTTCACAAGACAGGTTGTGAGGTGTAAGCTTTTTCTTAATATTTAAGCAGGAATATCTGTTTTTTGAATCTTTTTCCTGACACTTAGTTTTTGATAAGTAAAGATAGTCCCTAGTACTGCTATTCCATAAATGTCAGTCCATAAATGAGCATAAACCAAGGTTAATCCCGCTGAGAACAACAGTACCCGCTCAATTATGGTAAGCTTCTTTTCGATAAAGCCCGCTAAGGAAGTACTCAGACAGAACATCCCTAATATAGCTGTAGTGATGGCAAGACCCAGCCTAAAAAAGGTTACGTTTTCCATCAATAATACCGGCGACAATACAAAAGCATAGGGGATTAAAAATGCACCTACTGCAATCTTCACCGCCTGAATACTTGTTTTAAAAGGATTTCCTTGAGCTAACCCAGCCCCTGCATATGCTGCCAAGGCAACAGGTGGTGTAATGTCAGCTACAATTCCAAAGTAGAATACAAACAGGTGAGCTGCCACTACTGGTACGTTATCAAAGGCCAGTAATGCAGGAGCTGCCATTGTTGCTGTAATAACATAGTTGGCCGTAGTAGGTAACCCCATTCCAAGGACTATGCTTGCTATCATAGTAAAGAACATAGTCAGAATCAATTTGTTTTGCGCTAGGTCTAAGATTCCTCCTGCAATTTTAAGCCCCAGCCCAGTTAAGGTAATAACACCTACTATTACCCCTGCAGCCGCACAGGCAGCCACTACAGGCAAAGCTGTTCTAGCTGAATCAGTTAAAATTTTTAATAGCACAGAAGGCGTTACTTTATCCTCAAGTAAATCCTGTTTTCCTAATATATAGGCTATCAACATTGCTACTAAATTCATACCGATAGCTGTATAAATGCCAAACATAGCTGCCATCATCGGGGATCTTCCGCTTGATAAAACTGCAATAATGGCAATGATGGGCAGTAGCATATACCCCTTTTTGACAATTAAACCAATGAAGCTCGGTAGATATTTACGAGGAACTCCCATGATATTT
>JAWSUQ010000113.1:0-7823 GCA_033549265.1 Bacillota bacterium | reverse complement strand
CCAATCATTCCCGGTCTATCCGGTACTGTTACTATTACCTGATAAATGCCGGGCAAGAGCCCCTTAGCCTTGGCGGGGATCTTTTCTCGCTTTTGCTTTGCCTGGGCAAAGCTAGTGACAAACCTCTCCTGGTCATTAGCTCGGATACTATCCTCTAATTCTGTCAAAGCCTTTTTAAAGCTAGCTAAAGAAGATAATACCTGTTCTCTATTGCTAAAGCAAATATCCCGCCATAAGAGGGGGTCGCTGTTGGCTATCCTGGTAGAGTCTCTAAAACCACCGGCAGCTAATGCCAATGGGTCTCTAGTTATGTCACTTAAGCCTGTCAAGCTGTTTACCAGGCTTACTGCCACAATATGGGGCAGATGGCTAATGAAGGCAACAATTTGATCGTGCTCCTTTGGGCCAATGGTTACCTCCTTGCCTCCGGCAGCTTCAATCATCCTGCCTACTACTGCCAAAGCTGCTGCTGAAGTTTTGTCAGTAGGGGTCACAATATAGTAAGCATTCTCTAATAAGTATTTGTCAGCAGCCTCAATCCCATGCTGTTCAGAACCAGCCATAGGATGACCTCCCACGAAGGAGCATTGAGGAAAAAATATATCCTCTAGCCTTGTAACGATATCAGCCTTGGTACTGCCAACATCAGTAACTATACAGCCCTCCTTCAAGTAGGGCTTAATTTTCTCTGCCAGCTCAAATATTTTGCTGACTGGAACACATAAAACCACTAAGCTGGCATTCTTTACCCCATCGATCAAGGAAGTGGTACCTCTGTCAATAGCCTTTAATTCTAATGCCTTATCGATAATCTCTTGATTAATATCTATTCCCACTATTTCATTGGCAAAGCTTCGTTGGGTCAGGGCCATCGCTAAGGAGCCTCCAATTAACCCTAAACCTATAATCGCCACCTTGTCAATCATCAGACATCCCCCCAGATATCACCGACATCTTCTTACAGCTCGCGTCCTAAAATTTGAGCGAACTGCTTTAAAGTTCCCATTAGATTTGAAAATTTTTCTGGAGTAAGGGACTGGGGCCCATCAGATAATGCTTCACTAGGATTACAGTGGACCTCTATCATCAATCCATCGGCGCCACAGGCCACCGCTGCTTGTGCCATTGGCTGTACAAGCTCCCATCTGCCGGTGCCATGACTGGGGTCAATAATTACCGGAAGGTGAGTTAGATGCTTAAGGACAGGCACCGCTGCCAGGTCTAGTGTGTTTCTGGTATAGGTTTCAAAGGTACGAATACCTCGTTCGCATAAGATTACCTGATTATTGCCTCCTGCCATAATATACTCAGCTGCCATTATCCATTCTTCAAAGGTACTGGAAGGTCCTCTTTTTAATAGTACCGGCTTATTCCACTTGGCAATAGACTTTAGCAGAGAGAAGTTTTGCATGTTTCTGGCACCAATTTGCAGAATATCTGCGTAATGGGCCACCACCTCGGCCGATTCACTGTCCATAACCTCTGTAGTTATTAATAACCCCGTTTTTTCTCTAGCCTCCGCTAAAATTTTAAGCCCTTCCTCCTTGAGGCCCTGAAAGGAGTATGGAGATGTTCTCGGTTTGTATGCCCCTCCCCGTAAAATAGTGGCCCCTGCTTCTTTTACTTTAAAGGCTGTTTCTAAAAGTTGATCACGGCCTTCCACTGCACAAGGTCCTGCCATTACCTGAATATTTTTGCCACCGATGGCTACATCATTAATCTTGATAACCGTATCTTCGCTTTTAAACTCTCTGCTGGCCAGCTTGTAGGGCTTTAAAATTGGGATAACCTTTTCTACACCACTCATAACCTCTACCGCCATGGTAGACAATCTAGTTTTGTCACCTACAGCACCAATAACCGTGCGCTCCACGCCTTGGGAAAGATGAATAACAAACCCTTCCCGCTCTAGCCGCTTCACTACATTTTCTACATCAGCCTCTTTTGCTCTTCCACTCATTACTACAATCATCTTTTTTTCCTCCCTCTAACCTATTAATGTTAAGTTGCCCTTATTTGGTGGAGGATATAAAAAAAAGATACCCCAAAAAGGAGTACCTATGTACGCATATTGGTACCTCCTACCAAACTACCATCCTACCTGTAAAGCCAAATTGTTTTGTGAAGCCTTTTTGTAATACATTTAAATTAAATCACCGTTCTACATAACGCTACTACAAAACTTTAAAACCTTAACCTCTAAAATATGATAACCATATTTTAAAAAACATTATATCTTAAAGCATGCCAACAATCAAGAAATAGTTTTACCCACAGCAGCACAAATTGGCTTTATTTCTTTTAAAAGCTCTGCAAATTCAGTCGGTGTTAAGGACTGCTCGCCATCACAAAGGGCTTCTGCTGGATTAGGATGCACCTCTATCATCAACCCGTCTGCCCCTATAGCCACTGCTCCTTTACTTACTGGCAGCACCAGCTCTCTAATACCGGTGGCATGGCTAGGGTCTACAATAATAGGAAAACTAGTTTTGCTTTGAATTATTGGTACAATACTTAAATCTACAGTATTCCGGGTATAGGTTTCAAAGGTACGAATTCCCCGTTCACATAGAATTATTTGATTATTGCCGGCTGCTAAAATATACTCTGCCGCAAATAACCATTCACTTAAGGTAGCAGCTAACCCTCTCTTTAAGAGGATTGGTTTATTGATCTTACCTACCGCTTGAAGCAGAGGGAAATTTTGCATATTGCGGCTGCCTATTTGCAGAATATCAGCATATTCGGCCACTAACTGTACTTCATTAGGATCCATTACCTCTGTCACAACAGCCATCCCTGTATCATCTGCTACTTCCTTTAACAGCTCTAGCCCCTGCTGACCTAACCCTAAGAAAGAGTAGGGAGAGGTGCGCGGCTTAAATGCTCCTCCTCGCAAAATCTTGACCCCAAGCTCCTTTAAAGCTTGGGCGGTGAGCAACAGCTGTTCTTTGCTTTCCACTGCACATGGTCCTGCCATCAACACCAGCTCACTGCCGCCGATAACAGCATCTTTTACTTTAATAATGTTCTTTGCTTTATTCTCAACTGCTAGCTTAAGTCCTTTCATAATTCACCCCTACGCTTCCACTAATGCCTGTTTTAGTTCAGCAACCTTTGCTGCTACTTTAGTTATTATTTCATCTTCTTGATTTATATTATTAGCTATAATATCTACTATAGCACTACCAACTATAACTGCATCGCAGTTTTTAGCTGCAATTTTAGCCTGTTCACCAGTACCAATGCCAAATCCTACCGCAACTGGCCTATTAGTTTTTATTCTAACATTATTTGAAAAATCCTGCACTAGGGGATTAACAGTTTTTCTAACTCCGGTTGTTCCATTGACGCTAATGCCATAGATAAAAGCTGGCTGTCTTGCGCCAATGGCTGCTAAACGGCTGTCATTAGTTGAGGCTGCTACTAAGGGGATCAGTTCCAAGTTATTTTCTTTACAGCTTCGGAACACCTCCTCATCCTCCCCAAAGGGCAAATCGGGGATAATAAGTCCATCAGCTCCAACGGCGCTAGCCTTGGCGGCAAAATCTGCTACTCCATATTTATAGATAGGATTTAGATAAGTCATTATGATAATTGGGACCTCAGTTGCTTGGCGCAGGCTTTCAATTAAAGCAAATACTTTGCTGACATTCATTCCTTTAGCCAATGCCCGCAAGCCTGCTGCTTCGATAACAGGACCATCAGCTAATGGATCGGAAAAAGGTATTCCCAGCTCAATCATATCAGCACCAGCTGCTATGGCAGCTAATACAGCTTGTTGGCATTCAGCTAGGCCTGGGTCCCCTGCCATAAAATATGTTATTAATAGTTTTTTTCCTTGTTTATTGTTTTCAGTAATACATTTATTAATTCTATTTATTGTTAACATTTTACTTCAGCTCCTAACATATCAGCGACCTGAGCCACATCCTTGTCCCCTCTGCCCGACAGGTTGATCACTATGATTTGCTCCTTTTTGAGGATGGGAGCAAGCTTACTGGCATAGGCGACCGCGTGGGTGCTTTCTAAGGCTGCTATAATTCCTTCTGTTTCCGCCAGCAGCTTGAAAGCATCTAATGCCTCTTCATCGGTAACTGCTTCATAGGATGCCCTCCCCAGCTCTTTTAAATAGCTGTGCTCCGGGCCAACGCCTGGATAATCAAGGCCAGCAGATACTGAGTGGGCTGGAGCAATTTGACCATCCTGATCCTGTAGCAGATATGTTAAGGCCCCATGGAGGACCCCGTGACTGCCTGCCGTCAAGGTGGCAGCGTGCTGGCTGGTGGTTAGCCCCTTGCCAGCAGGCTCAACTCCCACTAGCTTAACTTCGGGATGCTGGATAAATGGATAAAAAATACCCATAGCATTGCTGCCGCCGCCGACACAGGCTACTACGTAATCCGGCAGCTTATCTGCTTCAGCAGCTAGCTGGGCCTTAGTCTCTTCACCAATAATTTTTTGAAAGTCCCTAACTATCATTGGATAAGGATGAGGGCCACCTACAGATCCCAAAACATAAAAGGTGTTGTCCACATTTGTCACCCAATCCTTAATAGCATAATTCATGGCATCCTTTAATGTCTTGGTTCCAGAGTGAACAGCTACCACCTTGGTCCCCAACAGCTCCATTCTAAACACATTTAGCTTTTGGCGCTCTACATCCTCTGCCCCCATGTAGACTACACTTTCCAGCCCAAAAAGTCTAGCTGCCGTAGCTGTAGCTACCCCGTGCTGTCCTGCTCCTGTTTCGGCAATGATTCGTTTTTTCCCCATTCTTTTGGCTAATAAAATTTGACCAATAGTGTTATTAATTTTATGGGCGCCTGTGTGGTTAAGGTCCTCTCGTTTCAGGTAAATAGTTGCCCCCTTAAGCTGTTCAGTTAACCGGTCTGCCTTATATAACAGGGAAGGCCTTCCCACGTATTTATGCAGGTATTCAGCCAGCTCATTTTTAAACTCTGGCTCATCCTTAACTTTTAGATAAAAGCTTTCTAGCTCCGCTAAAGAGCTCATTAATGTTTCAGGTACAAATTTCCCCCCAAATTTTCCAAAAAAACCTCTGCTATCAGGCATTTGATAGTTTGCTAAGCTCATCTAAACTCCTCCTAATTTCTCCAAAAAATTCTGTTATTAATGCTGCTGATTTTTTTCCCTCTAGCTCAACTCCGCTACTTACGTCTACCCCGTAAGGTCTTACCTTCAAAATTGCCTCTTTGATGTTACCTGGCTTAAGACCACCTGCTAAAACAACTGGCCCAAAATCCTTTGCTGCTGCAGCAATTTGCCAATTAAAGGTGCGGCCAGTACCGCCTTTTAGATCTGGGTCATAAGTGTCTAGTAAAAAGCCCTGTACGCCCTTATACTTTGGTAGCTCCTCCAGGACGGAGCTATCCTTTACTCCGAAGGCCTTAACCACCGTTTGGGTAAATTTGCGGCAGTATTCCGGAGTCTCTTCGCCGTGAAACTGTAATACATCTAAATTGCAAAAGCTAGAAATCTCTTGCACTTCATATCTTTCTTGGTTGACAAATACTCCTACCTTGCTAACAAAGGGCGGTAGGGCTAGGCTTATTTCTCTAGCCTTTTCTGGATTTATTTTTCTTTTGCTAGGAGCAAACACAAATCCGATAGCATTGGCTCCGGCATTTACTGCTGTTAATGCTTCTTCTAAGCTGGAAATTCCACACACCTTGACTTTAACCATAATCTACCATCCTTTTTATGAAGCTTCTATGCCAACAATTCTTCCATTGCCATTTGACGATTATCCTTGGTAACGAGAGACTCCCCCACTAATACTGCATCAATGTTAGAAGCTTCCACTAATTTTATATTATCCTTAGAAATTCCACTTTCACTGACTACAATTTTATCAGATGGTATGAAGGGAAGTAAAGTAAAGGTAGTAGCTATATCTACTTTAAAGGTCTGCAAATTTCTATTGTTGATGCCGATAATAGGTGCATCTGCCTCTAACGCGGCCATCAACTCCTTGTGATCATGAACCTCTACTAATGGGCTTAACCCCAGTTCAAGGGACAGCTTCAAGTAGCTTTTTAACTGGCTTTGGCTTAAGATTGCTGCAATTAACAGAATGGCATCGGCCCCTATGGCCCGAGTCTCATAAATTTGGTATGGCTCAATAATAAAGTCCTTTCGCAATACTGGAATATCAGTATTCTGTTTGACTGTATTGAGATCTGCTCCAGAACCTAGGAAAAAATTTGATTCTGTCAGCACAGATATAGCAGCTGCCCCTCCAGCAACGTAGCCTTTGGCAATGGCCTTTGGCTGGAAATCTGCCACCAAGAGCCCTTTAGAGGGTGAAGCTTTTTTTACCTCCGCAATTACTTTAGGTTTTCTTCCTGTTTTTGTGATAGCATCCTTAAAATCTAATGGGGGGCTAAGGAGGCTTATTTCGGCTTCAAGCTGGGCTATAGCTTTCTTAGCTTGTTCAGCCAACTCCCTTTTCTTTGCTGCTACTATTTTGTCTAATATCAAAGTCATGCCACTTCTCTCCTAGAATAATCTATTAATTGCCTTAACACCTTTAGACTAGCTCCTGAGTCAATGGCCTCTTTCGCCATCCTTAGCCCCTCTGTTACATCCTTGGCTACATTGCCGGTCATCAGGGCAAAAGCACTGTTAAGTAAAACGATATCTCGCTTAGGTCCTGTTTTCCCATTTAATATATCTAGAATAATTGCTGCGTTTTCCTTACTGGTACTGCCTTTTAACTGCTCTATTGCTGCTCTTTTAATCCCAACCTCCTCGGGATTAAAAATATAGCTATGGATGTCACCATTATATAATTCCGTTATCTTTGTTGGTCCGCCAATGGATACTTCATCTAAACCATCATAACCACTTACTACTGTAGCCCGTTTAATTCCAAGCCCTGCCAAAACTTTAGCTAGCGTTTCAGTCTTTTCCTGATTAAAAACCCCCAGCATTTGAAAATTAGCCTGTAATGGATTAGTCAATGGGCCTAATAAATTAAAGATGCTCCTAAAGCCAAGCTCTTTTCTGGGAACTGCTGCGTGCTTCATGGCTGGATGAAAGGTAGGGGCAAACAAAAACCCAATGCCTATTTCATCAATACAGCTGGCCACCTGGTGAGGCTTCATATTAATGTTCACACCTAGCTCCTCTAAAACATCAGCGCTGCCGCATTTGCTGCTGACTGAGCGATTGCCATGCTTAGCCACCGGTATTCCAGCACTGGCTACTACCAAGGCACAGGCAGTTGAGATATTAAAGGTAGAGCTGCCATCTCCCCCGGTGCCGCAGGTATCTATTAAATTGCGGTGCTTACTAGTGATGGCTGCAGCCTTATACCTCATTGCCTGAGCGAATCCAACTATTTCGCTTACTGCTTCACCTTTAATTGCCAGGGCGGTAATTAGACCTCCTAACTGGGCGTCGGTCACTTCACCCTCCATAATAGAATTCATCAGAATTCTAGCTTCCTCTTGCTCTAAATCCTCACCCTCAATTAACTTGATAAGATAGCTTTGACAGCTGTTCTTCATTCTTATCCTCAGCTCCTCTCTCCTCATCTACATAAGCTCCTAATGCTAGCAATAATGCCTTTGCTTTATTGCAGGTTTCGTAATATTCAGCTTCGGGACATGAGTCATTAACTATTCCTGCTCCGGCCTGGACATAGGCCATTTTATCCTGAATCACTATAGTTCTAATTGCAATGCAGGAATCCATATTGCCCGACAAACCAAAGTAGAGGATTGCTCCAGCGTAGACCCCCCTAGGTTTATTCTCCAGCTCATCAATAATTTCCATTGCTCTAAGCTTCGGTGCCC
>JAWSUQ010000112.1:0-7970 GCA_033549265.1 Bacillota bacterium | reverse complement strand
GGCATGTTGGCTAAACTGCCACCAAAGCTGCCGATAGGTGTTCTGACTGCACTAGCGATAACAATATCCAAAATTAACTCCTCCTATTAAAGAATTTTACTTATGCAAATGGTAATTAACGCCTTTATTACCATTTATAATTCTAGAAGAATTCTTAAAACCCTGCTATATTTTTATTTTTCGTGCAATTGAAAAATATACGAAAAACCTTTTGATAATGGCTTTAAAAGTTAACCTAATAGTGTTGAATCATTCGGTATAATATGTTAAAATACATGCTAGATGATACGAACAAATGTTTTGGCTCTAATTAAATATAAGCGACTAACATGAATATTATCTAAGTTAAAGTTATTGTAAAAAAGCAGGATAACTTGATTTTATCCCGAATACTAATAATAATAGTTATGATTATAGGAGGTGCGGAAATGATTGAACAGCAGTCTTTTCTTATTTTAGCAATAAACCCAGGTGCAAATAGCACAAAGCTAGCGGTTTATCAAGATAACAAGCCTTTACATGTCGCTAAGATTGAGCATAGTGATGACAAGCTCGCTGCATTTCCTAAAACAGAAGATCAGCTTCCCTATAGAAAAAGCTTAATAATGGAATGGTTGGCTACAGAAAAAATAGATTTATCTAAAATAGCAGCCATAGTGGCTCGAGGTGGGTTGCTCTATCCCTTAGAAGGGGGTACCTATAGAATAAACCCTTTAATGGTTACCCATTTAGGTGAAGCACCAAACGGTAGCCATGCTTCTAATCTGGCAGGGCTTATAGCAGCAGAATTAGCTGAAGAGTATGGGTTGCCAGCTTTTACAGTGGATCCTGTAGCGGTGGATGAGCTAGAAGAGGTAGCAAGATTATCTGGGCTAAAGGAAATACCTAGAATTAGCAAATCTCACGCCCTTAATTCTAAGGCAGTTGCCAGAACTGTAGCTAAGAATTTAGGCAAAAAGTATCAGGAAATGAATATGATTACTGTTCACCTGGGTAGTGGCATTACTGTGGCTGCTCATCAAGAAGGCCGCATGATAGATGTCAGCAATGCTGTTAGTGGAGGCCCCTTTGCGGCAGAGCGCTGTGGCAGCCTTCCGGTGGAGGAGCTAATTCATTTGTGTTACTCTGGAGAATTTACCTTAGCTGAGATGATCCGAAAAGTATATCGGGACGGTGGATTATATTCATACTTAGGGGTCCGAGACTTAAGGGTAGTTGAGGAAATGGTACGGGATGGAAACGCTGAAGCTGATATAGTGCTAGAGGCCATGGCCTATCAAATAGCCAAGGAAGTAGGTGCTATGGCTAGTGTCCTAGCGGGGGAGGTAGAGTGCATCATTCTAACAGGGTCAATGTGTTACTCCCAGGAGTTTGTAGCTAGGATATTTAAGAGAATTGAATGGATTGGCGCAGTGGTAACTGTTCCTGGTGAGGAAGAGTTAGAAGCTTTAGCTATGGGTGCATTGAGAGTATTAAAAGGTGAAGAACAGGCTAAGGAGTATAACCCTAAGGTAGCTCCAGGAAATTAGTCTTAGAGAGGTTGAAGATAATGAATTTTTCTAGCTTTCAACAAATAATAGATCATGCTAGAAATAGAGGCAAGTGCTTTCTTAGTGTAGCCGCTGCTCAGGATAAGGATGTCTTGAAGTCAGTACAGGAAGCAGTGGAACAAAATTTGATTGTTCCTATTTTATCTGGAGACGGTGAGCAGATTAAAAGATACGCAGCAGACCTTGACTTTAATCTAGCGGGAATTGAAATAATAGACGAGCCGGACCCCTATGAGGCCTCTTTGCGAGCTGTGGAGCAGGTGAGTAATGGCTGTGCCCAGATTTTGATGAAGGGCTCAGTGAACTCAAATGCTTTTTTGAAGGCTGTGCTGGATAAGCAGGTAGGCCTGCGGACTGGAAAGCTGTTAAGTCATTTGGCTATTGTTGAGGTGCCCTCTTTTACAAGGCTCTTATTTGTCACTGATGGCGGCATTAATATAGCTCCTGACTTAAATCAAAAGGTAGTTATATTGGAGAATTCTGTAGCATTTATGAATAAGCTTGGCTATGTAGAGCCAAAGGTTGCAGTTTTATCTGCCAATGAGGTGGTAATTCCTCAAATGGCTTCCACCGAAGAAGGGGCTATGCTTAGTAAAATGGCTGAAAGAAAGCAGCTGAAAAACTGCATCGTCGACGGGCCCCTTAGCCTCGATTTAGCTATTAGTCTAAAGTCAGTGGCCATGAAGGGAATTGATAGTAAGGTGGCAGGGCAGGCTCAGCTTCTGTTGGCACCTAATATAGAGTCGGGCAATATTTTTTGTAAGGCATTGGTATACTTCGCCAAGGCAGAGTTTGCTGGGGTGGTGCTAGGAGCAAGAGCACCTATTGTCATGACCTCCCGTTCTGATAGCTCTAGATCAAAGATTGCCTCTATTGCTATAGCCAGCCTAGGCAGATAAGGAAATAAATGTAAGATCGTTATAAAAGGAGCACTTGGGTTTACATCCCAAGTGCTCTATCTGTATCCTTGACCTTTAGGGTTTTGTTTTTTTCAAATAGGTAATATAGGGTTGGCATTACAATTAAGGTTAGTAGGGTGGAGCCGGCCAGACCAAATATAATGGCAAAGCCCATTGGTCCCCACAGGTTTCCCCCTGTTAAAGATAAAGGCAAAAGCCCACCAATAGTAGTAGCTGTTGTCAATAGAATCGGTCGAAGTCGCTGGACACCAGCATTGACAATTGCCTCCTGAAGCTCCAGCCCTTCTCTGCGGCGACAGTTGATAAAGTCTACTAACACAATAGCATTATTGACTACGATTCCAATAAGGCTCACTACTCCGAGAAAGGCCATAAAACCGATGGGATAGCCTAGCAGATATAAGCCCACAACAGAGCCAATTACAGTTAAGGGGATAGCCATTACAATTAAAAGGGGCTGAGTTAAAGAGTTAAATTGAAATATGAGAATTAAATAAATAAGCAACACGGCAGCAATTCCCGCTTGAGCCAAATTCATAAAGGACATAATCTGATCCTCAGTTTGCCCGCCAACCTCTAAGCGATAGCCTGGCGGCAGTTGGATAGATTCCAATAATGGGCTAGCTTCTATCATGATCTTATCGGTATTATAGCCGCTCTCAACATAGCTGTATACAAAAACAACCGGCTGATTATTCCAATGAGCTATATCGGTCCAATGCCAGGTAGGTTTAAATTGAGCCAGCTGACTTAAGGGAACACTTTTACCAGTAATGGCAGAGGTAATCTGTAGACTCTCCAAATTATGAGCGTTAGTGGCTTCGCTAGCCACTGACAGCATCACAGGAATTTCTTGAGTTCCTAGCTTTAGAGCAGTAACCTCTTGGCGATGATCCACATACCGTAATGCCATTGCTATCTCTAAGGGGCTTAGCCCTACCATAGCTGCCTTATCATTATCCACTAAAATTTCAACAGAAAGCTCCTGCTCCTGCAGGCTATGATATTCTGCAGTTGTCCCAGGGATAGTGCGTATTTCGGTCAAAGCCTTTTCCGCCAAATCAGCCAGCACATCAAGCTGTGGCCCTAAAAATCGGAATGCAACTGGAGCTCCCACCGGTGGACCCTGTTCTAAAAGGTCTATGCGGATTCGTCCTGCTCCTATCATGTTTTGTAGTTGATTTTGCCAATGGGAGGCCAGTTCTCCTACACTAATCAGCTGACCATCTTTATTAATTCTTCCCTTGTCAGCAGCTAAAGTCACCATGATTTGGGCGTGAGTAGGACTTTTATCAGCAGGAAAAATGTTGTAATAAAATTTTGGCACACCCCGTCCTATAAAAGAACTATAATTTAAAGCTAAAGGCTCTTGAGCTAGAAATTCTTCCACCTCTTGTGTTAGCCTATCAGTCTCCAGCAGGTCGGTACCAGATGGAGTAGCTACCTGGATGAGAACAATATTTTTATCAGAGGGAGGAAAAAACTCCACTCCTAAACGGGGAATCAGGATGCCTGTTCCTAAGAGAAATAACAATGCCATACTTACTACTAGCTTAGGACTGTTAATAGCTTTTAGGAGCAAATGCTGATACAGACCGCCTGATGTACTTTCATTGGTGTCGGAAGAAGCTTGGTTCTCCACAGGATTTGACTTGCTCTTACGGCCAATAATCAGAAAAAATACTAAAGGGGTAATGGTGATGGCAATTAACAATGAAGCGCTTAAGCTTAGGCTTACCACCTGGGGAATAGCCTTAATAAACTGCCCCACATCGTCAGGCATCATCATTAAGGGAATAA
Source organism: Bacillota bacterium (assembly GCA_033549265.1). GTDB lineage: Bacteria > Bacillota > Desulfitisporia > Desulfitisporales > JAWSUQ01 > JAWSUQ01. Next base: position 3,700 of record JAWSUQ010000112.1, on the reverse strand, counting down.
ATGCTGCAATTGTAGTAAGAGTAGAGCTAAGAACTGGAATGGCAACCTCCTTCAAACCTTCAGTACAGGCTGCAAAAGGAGTTGCGCCATTCTGCCAGTGGCGATAGATGTTGTCATTGACCACAATAGCGTTATCTACTAGGATCCCTAGGGCAATCACTAGGGCAGCTATAGAAACCTGATGCAGGCTAACCTCCCATAGTCCCATGCCAGCAAAGGCCACTGTAACGGATAATGGAATGGCAATACAGACTATTAGTGCATTTTGCCAACCCATAGCTAATAAAACTGTTACAATTACTAATGCCATTCCCAGCAGTAATGTCTGAGCAAAGTTATTGAGTCGAAACTGCACATCGGTGGGTTGATCAGCTATGAGCTCTATATTTATATCAGGAGATGCAGTCTTTGAGACTGCTGCTATTACCTGCTTCATCTCATGTCCCAGCTTAACTACATTTTCTCCTTCCTTCATGGTAACTTCAATTATTTGGGCCGGCAGGCCGTTAGTGCGAATTTTATAATCTTCTTTTTGCTTAACTAGCTCAATCTGAGCCACATCTTTGAGATAAAGGGGCCAACCTTCAGCAGATAATCCGATTACTATTTGCTCTAGATCCGCTAGGTCACTAAGAAGGTTTGGGGTGTTTAGCGATAGCTGGTGAGAGCCCAGCTCTAAGGATGCACCAGGAATATTGAGGTTGCTTCCTTTCACAGCATTTACTAATTGAGCTAGCGTCAAGCCATAATGAGCTAGCTTTTGATCATCTACTGTGATTAGTAGTTCCTCCTCATATTGGCCTAAAACCTTTGTTTTGGCTATGGCAGGTATTAGGAGCAACTCCTGATCCAGCAAAGCAACTACTTCATTTGTATGGATTGGGTCTAAGCCGCTGATAGAGATGACGCTGGTGACAGTATTGACCAGCTCAGTATTAAATTGAGGCTCATGGGCTTCTGCTGGCAGTTTTTCTCGAGCCTGGTTTAGCTTTTCTTCAACTTTCTTCCAAACCTTATCTTGATCCATTTCATAGCCTAATTCAATTATTATACTTGAATAGCTGCGCCAGGAGTTTGAGGTAGTTCTTTTTATTTCAACAATTTCTGCAAGCTCCTGTTCAATAACATTGGTCACTAGCTGCTCAACTTGAGTGGAGTTGGCCCCTGGGTACAGGGTTAATATCTGGGCATAAGGAGGATTCATATCTGGGTCCTCCTGTCGGGGCATGTTAATAAAGGAAAAAATACCGGCTGTGACTATTAAAAGCAGGATTACAAAAGTGAGCTGTTTGTATTGGATAGCTAGCTTCGCTGGATTCACTGGCTATCACTTCCTTTTATCCTTACGGCTTCACCATCCTGTAGGAAGGTAGCACCAGTCAGGACAACCTGTTGGCCTATTTCAAGACCCGAGAGTATCTTAAGCTGTCCCGATAGCAAGCTACCAGTAACAACTGACTTGGCCAAAACGGTATTGTCATCAGTCAAAATAAAAACGAATTGCTCGTTCTTTCTGCTAACTACTGCTTGAGGGGGCAGTAGAATATGATTTGCTCCGGTACTAAAGCTCACAGCTACCTGACCAATAGTCCCTGGAAAAATTTTGTCAGATTGACTTTTGTCAATAGGAATCTCTACTTGGTATAGTCTAGTGGTTTGGTCAGGGGTTAGAAATATTGATTCAATGGCTCCCGTTACCTGCTCTTGACTATTAAAGCTAATATTGACCGATTGACCTACTGTAAAATAGGCCAGCTCCTCAGAAGTAATGCCAAAGCTAAAGACCAAGCTGTCAGGATCCGCTAAGATTGCCACAGGCTGCCCTGGGCCCACCAGCTCCCCTAAGCTGGCTAATTTTTTGAGCACTACACCATTAAAGGGGGCCTCTAGATTGGCCTTAGTCAACAGCTGATTAATTTGGGCCACCTGAATTTCTGCCTGTTGAACCTGAGTCTCCAAGAGGGACAGCTCCTGGGGTGTCAGGCCTTTTTCTAATAGAGTAAGGGCTGCTCTTGCTTGAATAACCTGCTGAGTTACTTGATCTACTTTAAGGGCTAAATCCTTAAGCTGCCGTTCAGGAATTGCACCAGCCTGATAAAGGCTTGCTAAATCTTCATATTGCTTCTTCAAATCTTGATGGATTAGTTCAGCTTCGGCCAGTTGGGACCTAGCAATAGTTATCTGTTCTGTATCAGCTCCTCTTTGGCCTATTTCTAGCTGAAGCTGAGCTTGAATTAGTTGGTTCTGAGCCAAGTCTTTTTGATAGCTAATATCGGTGGTAGGAAGGGATGCAAGCAGCGCACCTTTGGCAACTGCTATATTTTCTGTGAAATTAATGTTTTGGATTACACCTCCGATTTCAAATGAGAGCACAGCCTTTTCTTTGTAGGAAAAGGAACCGGTTTTAGTAATAGGTTTTTCGAGATCAGCGGCTGCTATTGACATTACCTCTACCTCTCGAGGCAGTAAAGGAGTAATGGCTGTACTTTCTTTGCCGCAGCCCGTTAATACTATTAGGGATATTGCTAATATCATAGCTAGCCCAATAGCTTTAGAAAATGCTTGGCTGGCAGTGGTGGTACTGTTTTTATTCCTCATCCAATAGACCTCCTATAAAAATTCCGTTGAATATCTCTATTAACTATCTTAACTGATAGCTGATAAAAAGAAAACAAGCACTTATAGAATCAAAATAAAAAAACCTCGGGAAAAATAGTTGGTAATAAAGGAAAACTTGTCCTATACGGAGAATACATTTCATTGATACAATATGACTTCTTGCGGGGAGTTAACTGCAAATAAACATCAGCTAAGGGGGAGAGCATTGTTTATCGGGATTAATTTACAGAATAAACTTATTCTTTATATTATTGGAGCCATTGTTTTGGCATCTCTTCCCATAATAATCATTGGTACAATCCTATTGGATTGGTCTAATCCACTCCAAACAACGTTATTTATAGTAGCATTAGTTATAACCTGGCTATCAGGCTTTTTTGTAGCCAGCTGGGCTGCTTCTTTAGTAATTAGACCGATTCATATTCTAAATGAAGCGGTGGAACGTTTTGCCGCCGGGGACTTTGACTACCAGGTTCCAGTAGATGGAGGGGGAGAAATAAACCAGCTCTTGATGTCCTTTAATAACATGAGTGTTGCTCTCAAAGAGTCCCTTGGTTACCTCAACCAATATGCTGCTGATCTCCAAATGGAGCTGGAGGAGAAGCAGCGGTTAATGGAAGAACAGAAAAGTATGTACTTGAATTTTATTAAAAGTGCAGCCAAAGCAATTGAGGCAAAGGACAGGTATACTAGCGGTCACTCGGAGCGAGTGGCTGAATATGCAGTGAAAATATCTCAACAGTTGTCCCTAGATGTGGATACTGTGGAAAATATTAGAGTAGCGGCAGCTCTTCATGATATTGGAAAAATTGGTTTGCAGGATGCGATCTTGCTGAAGCCTGCTGCCTTGACCAACGACGAATACAATATTGTAAAACAACATCCGGCTATTGGGGGAGAAATTTTAGCACCCTTGATGATGGATGAAATGGTATTAGACGGAGTAAAACGCCATCACGAGCGGTATGATGGCAAGGGCTACCCTGAAGGAAAGGCTGGAGCTGAACTAGGTATTGCTGCTAGAATAATTGCTGTAGCTGATGCTTTTGATGCGATGACTTCATTACGTTCATATAGAAAG
>JAWSUQ010000111.1:0-7985 GCA_033549265.1 Bacillota bacterium | reverse complement strand
AAAAATCAATAATTACTTGCGCTCCAGGTACAAACTGCATATTAAAAACCCTCATAAGCCCTGCGGCAATTCCACTAGCCCCTATATTCAAATCTTTTTTTATTGCATTTCCTAATTGGTTCTCTACTATTTCATTAGCCACATCATTTACATCAGTTAAACAAATAAACTTAGTGTTCTTCACATTTGTAGCAACATTCGATACATCAATAGTTTTTAATTGCTTTAGCCCTATTGCCCCCAAGGGTATTTGTTCATTATTTGCATTTAATAGCCTAACTCCTAAAGCTTGCAGCATCCCTGTCCCGCCATCGTTAATAGCTGCTCCCCCTATTCCTACATAAATCGTTTTACATCCCTGTTGTATAGCAGTCAAGATTAGTTCTCCGGTTCCGTAGGAAGTTGTATACATAGGGCTTTTATTCGCTTGGACCTGGGGCAAAGATGATACTTTAGTTACTTCAACTACTCCAACTTCCTTATCATTTAAAATAGCAAATTTACCTTTTACTGGTTCACCAAGGGGTCCAGTAACTTGTTCATAAAAAATTTTCCCTCCCTTTGCTTTAACAATGGCCTCAATTGTACCAGGTCCTCCATCTGCCATCATAAACTTTTTTATGAAAACTTCAGGATATACTTTTCTGATACTAATTTCTATTAAAGAGGCTACATCATAAGATGTTAATACTTTTCCACATCCACCTGGTGCGATAATTACTTTTTTCATAGCCCCTCCACAATTAAATATATTTAATTTTAAGCAATTTCTTATTTATAGCAAAATTCAATCTTTTAACTGGATTTCCCTTTGAAATATTGCACAGATAATCCCCTTAATTAACTATATTATTTTGAACATTTGCACAAATTTTTTTTACGAATGTTATACTTGTAAAAAAAGACACCACAGATAATTCTGTGGCCTTCACATTACTCCTTTTGATTTTTAAACTATTTACTCCTCTTATATTAACGCTTTAAGGTTGTTTCTGGATCATCCTCATAAGCTGAATCCATTTCACAAAGCTGATTCAATACTAACGCAAATAAATAAAATAAGGACTTGAGCCGATCTACATCCTTGATTACTCCAGGTGCCTGAAAATATAGCTCATCAACACCTTCTGGAAATTCTGTCCCGAACCAACCTTCATCATCCTTCACTTCAAATGATATCTTGGGTTGTAGTTCAATCATTTTTCGTATATTTTCCTCAGCAAATAATTGTTGGAGTTTGTTTGCATCATTCCCTTTGATAATAAAATTCTCATCAAACTGAGGAAATCCAACCTCTATATCCTGCATGCCCAATAACTTGCCCAGATTGCTAAAAATGCTCTTGCGGTAGATCTTAAATCTAAAACCGTCTTTATTAATGTAAGGGGCTCTGATTCTTGTGTAAGTTAGAGAAGTTTTGCCATTTGAAACAGTATATGTATCTAAGGTAATTGTCCACTCTTTTAACTTGGCAACAACCTTGTCACCCCGCCAGATTCCCCCTTTGACCAGCTCAAACCCTAAGTCGCTGCAAAGTCTATCCCATACTTCATTTTGACTTGGGCCAAACATTTTCTTCAAAATACTCATGTAACCACCTACTTTATATAATTTTTAGCTACCGGCTAATTACAAAGCCACCATACTCTTTTTCCATTACTTTCAATAAATCATCCTGGGGTAAAACTTCTCCCTGAAGCTGCGTAAAATCCGCAGTTGTTCTCATTAAGGTCACATCAACGATTATTTCATCATCTTTGATAAAAATTAATTTGTGAAAAATATCATCATCTAAAGGGTGTTCTCCAAAGATAGTTTTTTCAAAAAGGTACCCCAGATAAGTATTGTAAATTGTCCATTCTTGGCCAACTATCTTTTGTATTTCAGTTTTACTAGTATATGGCGGTATCATAAGCATCTTGTCCCAATCAAAAGGCGTCACTTCCTGCAAGTTAAAGGAAGATTTCTCCGCAATAGTTGCTGAAAGACTTGCTATAAACTTATATTCATAATCGTTATCGATCTTTATTGATCTATAATGAGTATAGCTCGCTATCAGTGGTATTGCTATCATCACTATAATTATTAACTGCCATATCTTGAACTTATTCACTTGACCTTTTTCCTTTCTAATTACCATACTTATCTCCCAATGCTGCAAAATGTTCTTTTTTCATAAAAGAAAGCATTAAAAAGCTTAAGGATATTATCAATATAACGGCAAACATAATGACAAAAGCTAAATTCCCCTTCTCTGCATAGTAGCCTGGACTTTGAATGAGAGTATAAACCAGCATTCCCATGGAAAATAGGTAAATTTGATATCCCCACCATCTTTTTAACAGTAAACCTATGCCACCAACAATAAGTAAAAGTGCAGTTAATATTTCAGCTGCCAAGTGCATGGTTATAGCTATTGGTGTAATATTTAATTCGGGTATTTCATTATTTAAATACAACATGGCCCAAATTCCTATAATTGAAACACCAACAATAATAGAGTATACAGCCGCTATTTTCACTAACTTCAAGATTTTTCCCACCTTTCTATTACATCTATAACTATTTAGCTTGACAAAATGTTTATTTTTCTTGGTACTCCATTAGCTCTGAAACTGTTTTAAAAGAGTACCCTTCAGCCCGAAGTTTAGTTACAATTCCTTCTATGGAAGCTAGTGACTCACTTCTACTGTCATACATAATGTGTAGAAGAATAATAGAGCCTGGTCGGACATTTTCAACAACATGATTAATTATGGCATCACTACTTGAGGCTATCTCAGGATAGGAGTCGGGCTCTAAATCCCACATTATTGTCCTTTTGTTACTTTGTTTCAGTATGTAAGGCAATTCTACTAGCTTTTTACCATTGGGAGGTCTAAAATGGATATCACCCTGGAATCCTGCCTCTCTTATTAGCCGGTCTGTAAATTCTAGTTCTTCTCTTATAAAGGATGGTGATTTGAAAACCATCCTTTTATGGGTATAGGTGTGGTTACCCAGCTCATGCCCTGCAGCTACTATCTTTTTGCCCTCCTCCATTCTTTGCTCTAACTCTCTTCCTGTTACAAAGAAAGTTCCCTTCACCTCAAGTTGTTCAAGGATAGCCAATATTTCATCAGTTTTAGAACTAGGACCATCATCAAATGTTAATGCTACCACTTTTTCTTGCGTCTCAATCTTATTTACAATCCCTCCAAAAAATTGAAATGACCTAGAGCTACTTATTTTATGGCCTGCTATAGCGATTCCAATTACGATAAGTATTAAAATTATTATTTTTATTGCTCTTTTTCTCATTTTTTTTCCCCATGAACCTATTTATTTTTCTATTCTATATTTGCAGATTGAATCCTCTAATTGAACTAGTCAACATCACTATTATCAATTATCAATTTACTGAAAAACGGAATTAGCTCGGGAGGCTTATCACGGAGTATCGCTCTACTTAAATAGAGGTAAAAGAATGTTAATCAATACATACACTAAGAAATCTTAACATCTTAATCAAAGTCACCACCTGACATATTAAAAAACCTGGTAAATGTATCTTTTACTGATACGTTTACCAGGTTTTGTTGCGTTAGCCTTATCTGAAATACCCAAACTATTGGCCCCGGAAGTTGGGCTTTCTTTTTTCCACAAATGACTGAATTCCCTCCATTACATCTTTCGTCTCAAAGCATGCCTTAATTAAGGATAACTCTTGTTTTAATATTGCGGTAAGATCACTATCTTGACTACCCACTAAAAGACGTTTTGAAAAAGTCATGGCAATGGGAGGGCCCCCGGCTAATTCAGCGGCAAATTCCATCACACGCTGCTCAAACTCTTCATCCGAGTATACTGCGTTTACTAACCCAATTTTCTCTGCTTCTGCAGGAGTTATATCGCGTCCTGTAAGAATCAATTCTGTTGCTCTTGTCTGGCCCACTAACCTTGGTAAGAAGTAGGTCATACCTGCGTCAGGAGAAAGACCACGCCTTATGTATCCGGCTGTTACCCGGGCACTAGCTGCCATAAAACGCAGGTCACAGGCAAGGGCTAAAGCAAGTCCAGCCCCAGCAGCTATTCCGTTTATTGCAGCAATAACTGGCTTATCACAGCCCACTATGCCTAATGCCTGGCGTCCTACCCAGCCTAAGTCATCAAGTCTTTCATACCTAGTTCTAGAAGCCATCTTATTATGCTTAGCAGCAAAATCTGATAGGTCTAATCCAGCACAGAAGCCTCTTCCTTTACCAGTTATAACAATAACCCGAACTTCATCATCAGCAGAGGCCTCTTTCAAGGCCTGCTCCAGCTGAGAGCTTAAGTCATCATTTATAGCATTTAAACGTTCTGGGTTATTCAAGGTTAATGTTCGAATGCCGCTTTGGGTATCGATTAATAGTTTACTCATTCTAACCTCTCCTTTCTTCCCAAAACATTCTCTATTGTCTACCCATTTCCTGCTAATTAACTTAATAATATTAATTTTCTAACATTATATTTAACACATAAAATATAGCCTGTTTTTACTTGCTCTATGAACGGACTTACGAGGTTTTTACTAAAAAAATAAAGTAGACACATCCTCTATTGGATGTGTCTACTTTATTTTTTAGGAGTTTTGTATTTTTTAGTCTTTCCTTCAACATAATTAGGTTTTAAGGCAGGAACTGGAGCTATCTGATATCTTAACTTTCTTTTTGCAGAATGTGATTCTATTGGTATAGGATCTGATAAATATCTTTTTAATAGATAACCTGAAAAGAAACCTCCAAGAGTTCCTCCTAATGCATGAATAAAATGACCTGTTGTCAACATAGTAAATTCAGTTAATAAACTTTTAAGAATAGCTATAAAGCTATAGGTAATTGCGCCAACAAACGCTCCCTTCAAGGGGAAATAATCTGTGCCCCATATAATAGAAGAATAATATAAAAGCAATGTAGCAGTACCGGCAACCCCTGGCCCTGTTAGTATACCTACCCACCAATTAGGCTCTCTAGATACTATCATACTTGTATATTCAAACGCTGATACTTTTGTTAAACCAAAATATTTAAAAATTTGTGTATAAATCTCAAGGGGAAGAATAAGAATCATGCCAATAAGGATTGCAATCAATGGTTTATTTAACTTAGCCATATAACTTGCCTCGCAATCTTATTATAAGTATTTTTTTAGTTGTTCCCCTTTAATATTAAAATATTCTAAAAAGTATAAACCGTAGACTAAGAATACTATACTACTTTGCCCCTAGCAGCAACTTTCCAACAAAAGATAGGGTTATTTTCCTTAACTACGTAGACATAGTCCGCCAGATTGATCACCTGACAGGCATGGTTTGGTATTACCTCCAGCACTTCACCAATACTTGGGGAAGGACCCAATTTAGTATCCACGGTAATTACTCCATGCTCCTCCGACAGCCGGGAAATAACTAACTGGGGCCAACCTTTAACAAGGCCAAATCCCTTAACTGTAGCTGCTCCGTGAGCTCCTTGGTCTAAACCAAAAACCTTACTGCCGGCATCAATGACACACCGGTCACTGGAGGGGGTACTTATGACGGTAGTCTTCACCGATAAAGCACAGTCTTCTTCTTGGCAAACTCCCAGCCCCAATTGAATAGCATCATTAAAAACATAATTTCCTGGGCGAATTTCTGTAACACCTGTCACCTGCCCAGCATAAAAGGCTGTAGGAGTTGAGCCAACGCTGACTTCTTCGATTATAATTCCTGCTTTCGCCAAATCCTTTGCCACCCTAACCAATTCTTCACCTTCAAATTGGCCAATAGCCGGAACGTCCTCCTTTTTAGCTGCGTAGACATGACCTGCATGGGTAAAAATTCCCTTAAGCCGTAAATTTGACAAGCCTCTGATGCCTTTGGCTAATTGAACTACATCTGCACCTCTTGGTAAACCACATCTGTTCAATCCTGTATCTACCTCTAGGTAAATACTCACCATCTGAGAAGCTTCTTGGGCCAAGCTATTGAGAGCTGTTGCCTGACTTAGATGATCTACAGCTACTGTTATAAATTTAATCTTATTTAAACTTAGTAATCTTTGTATTTTACTTGCTCCCACCAGTTGATATGCCACTAGAATGTCTTCAGCAGCTTCAGCCATTTCTTCTGCTTCCCCCAGCTTAGCCACCGTTATACCTTTAGCTCCAGCGTCTAACTGCATTTTGGCAATTTCCAAGGTTTTATGGGCTTTTATATGAGGCCTTAGCTTTATGTTATGCTTATCAGCAAACTGTTGCATTTTATAGATATTCTTTTCGAGCTTCTCTAAATCAACCACTACCGCTGGTGTTTGAATATTCAAGTTTATAGCCCCCTTTTTTTCTTTCTAATTCGCAAATTAAACCTTAAACACCTTTTTCTTAAATTTCTTATTTACATTCTTTATATTATTTGTAAAATAAATTCAAAAGTTAGCATATATTTGAATATTTTTCATGTAAAATAAATAAAAAGAGATGGAGGAGGGATAAGACATCGTGGTTATTATAGAAAAATTATACAAGGGTTTCCTAGTTTCTTTGGTAGTCATAGCATTAGCTTTTTTAATACAGCAACCTGCCATGGCCCAGAACCAACCATTTTTTTCTGAAGAAAATAGCTATAAAGAGCTGCATTTAAAACACGGCAATAATACTCTGATTGCAGTTAGTAAATCAGATGAAAGGTATAATATAAACTTTAATTTTACTCTGGCAGATGAAAAGGGTACTCCTATCTGGAATTACCAGATGACTCAGTATAAGTCGTCTCATATAAACACCTTAGGTTTATTGGAGGATGGTAGCTATTTAATCAGCACGAGTAATACTGTTTTTCAAATTAAAAGAGAAGGTAATATCGGCTTTGTCCTAGACTGGAATTCCATAGCTGACACTTCCAAATTAGGTGGTACTTTAGCTGAGCTATTAATAGGCTGTGGTTCTACTACTACAGAAGATTTTGACATATTAATGCAAACAAAGGTTGACTTGGAAAACATCATAGCAGTTAGCGAGACACCAAAAGGAAATATCCTTATTGTAGATAAAGGTTTAAATGAGGTTGGAAGGGTTTTGGAGATTGCAAAAGATGGGATTGTAGTGCGCCGTATTGAAGATATTAATAATCCAACAGAAGCTGCAGTAAGTGAAGATGGCATCCTAGTAATTAAACAAGTAGGAGATAACCTGGTAGTAGAATATGATGAAAACGGAAAAGTAATTAACTCAAGGAAACTAGAGCCCAATATATAGAATATAAATTTATAAGGGCCCGTAGCTTTGGGTTTCCATACTACGGGCCTCTATTTATGTTATTTACTTCGTTATTTATTTACAATAATACCTTCTTAAGTGACTCTAGGATTAAGTCTATTTCCTCTTTAGTCGTATATTTTCCTATACTAAAGCGGATTGTACCTTGCCCAATATATTCTTCTATCTTCATTGCTTTAAGAACCGGTGATAGCTCTACTATTCCTGCATGGCAGGCAGAGCCTGTGGAAGCAGCTAATTGAGGAAATTTCTGCAGTATGTCCTGGCCTACTTTTCCTTTAAAGCTAATATTTAGAGTGTTGGGCAACCGCATTTCTGGGTGGCCGTTTAAGATAACATTGTCCTTAAAGTGATACTTTAACTTATCCCAAAAATAATCACATAGCTCCTTAACTTTAGTATCCCAAAGACCATCTTCTGCCAATTCACACGCCTTTCCCAAACCTACAGCTAAGATAATATTTTCTGTTCCAGCCCGCCTTCCACTTTCATGGCCAGCACCGTGCACCAACGGTTCAATAGGTGTTCCCTGTCTAATATAAAGAGCTCCAACTCCCTTAGGTGCATATAATTTATGTCCAGCTACAGACAGCAAATCAACTCCTAATTCATCAACTCTTGTAGAAATTTTACCTACAGATTGGGCTGCATCACTATGAAATAAAATATTATGCTTCCTTGCAATTCGGGAAATTTCTGCAAGTGGTTGC
>JAWSUQ010000110.1:0-8025 GCA_033549265.1 Bacillota bacterium | reverse complement strand
GCTTTAGTATTGTTGGCACTGCTGCTACTGCTTCAATTCTTGGTGCCATGGTACCAGGAGAGCTAAACGCCAACACCAGCACTGTTATTCTTCAGGGTGCAAAAGGTGTGGTGATGGCTGATCCTACTAGATGTACTGGATGTAAAAGATGTGAAATTGCTTGCACCAACATTCAAGATGGTAAAACCCACCCTTATGTTTCCAGGATAAAAGTATCAAGAAACTACAACTTTGGTCCTCAAGGCGCCTATATGGGGATGTGGCGTACAGAAGGCCAATACGGAAACTTTAGAATTATACCCGAAACCTGTAAGCAGTGCAAGCATCCAGTTCCATGTGCTATAGCATGTCCTCAAAAGGCTATTTCTGCAGACTCTCAAACTGGGGCTAGAGTTGTAGATGAGGCTAAATGCGTGGGATGTGGCATGTGCGCTTCTACCTGTCCATGGTATATGATTACTGTGGACCCCGACAAGAGAAAGGCCAGCAAATGCAACCTATGCAGTGGAGACCCTGCCTGTGTAAATGCATGCCCCACTAGAGCATTAGTACTTATTCCTTGGAAGGATTTCCGCAGAGATACACCTATTAGAAATTACAATAGCTCTTTACCAACAGGAGCAGCCTTTGATGAAAGCTGTGGAAGCTGCCACGGTAAATAATAAATTAGTTTAGGGGGTTGAATTATGTCAAGTTATGGAGGATGGGCAGGCAAAATCCTAAGAGTTAACTTAACAACTGGTCGTATAAGTACTGAAGATACCATGAAATATAAGGATTTTCTTGGGGGAATGGGCTTAGGCTATAAGGTTATGTGGGATGAGGTTCCTGAAGATACTAAAGCCTTTGATGAAGCTAACAAGATTATTTTTGGTGTTGGTCCCATAACAGGCTCTGGCGCTGTTTGCAGCAGTAGAACTAATGTAACCTCTTTATCAGCAACACATCCAGGACAAAATCTTATTACTGATGGTCACATGGGTGGTCACTTTGCTGCAGAGCTTAAGTATGCTGGCTGGGATGGCATTATTATAGAAGGCAAATCAGCCACTCCAGTTTGGTTGCGGATTGTAAATGATCAAGTCTCATTAGAAAACGCTACCCGCCTGTGGGGAAACGGTGTCTATAGGGCAACTAATGAAATTTGCCAAATGATGGGTTCGGAAGCTCAGGTTGCTGCCATCGGTCAGGCTGGGGAAAATATGGTCCACATGGCATCTATTTTAACTGGTTATAGCCATTCTGCTGGGTGCCATGGTGGAGTGTTAGGCTCTAAGAAGCTAAAGGCTATCGGAGTGATCGGAAATAACCCTGTTAGAATTGCTGGAGATACAAATCAATGGCGTGAGTTAGATAAGCATGTTATGTCAATCATCGGCTCTAATAATCAAATTGTAGTGCCTCGCTTTCCACAGCCTTGGTCTGAGTTTACTAGCCCTTCAAGCCGCTGGACAGCTAAAAAGGGTCTTTACTGGGGTGCGGCCAAGCCACCTGTCGAAACTGGCGAGTGTCATCCTAAGGACATGAATAGCGTTGGTTATCGATGTCAAAAGGCCCTCCTTGACTTATCAGCAGATTCTGGAAAAGTACCTTGTCAGAATGGGGGGCTGTCAATCCTGTCCTATTCGCTGTCATTCGAATGTCAATGTTCCCGCTTTAGAAAAGTATGGCTATTCTGCTAACGCCACTAATACTTGTATGGGATGGTTTAGCCCAGCCGGAGTTATGATTGGTAAGGTTCGAGGCAATGAAGCAAATATCCTAGCTCGTACTCTAGGTAAGCATTTGGCAGATGATTATGGCGTATGGTGCAACTATGGTCAAATTGGCCGTGATTTCCAATATGCATACGAAAAAGGTGTTCTTAAAAGAGTGCTTCCAGAGGACGAATATAACAGCATTCCATTTGACTTACTTGAAGCAGGAAACCCTGAATTTTTGATAGACTTCTACCGACGTATCGCCTTTAAAGAAGGGGAATTTAGTCATCTAGGTGATGGTGCTCACCACCTCGCTAAGCGTTGGGAGTTCGGTGAAGATTTCTATAAAGAAGCCAAATGGAAAATTTGGAACCCGGCAATAGGTTATCCAGTTCACCATAGTAATGAGTCTAATGGACAGGTTGGATCGTTAATTAGCTGTATGTTTAATAGAGATGCACAAAACCATTCACATCAAAACGTTATAACATCGGGACTACCCCATAATATCCTTAGTGCAATTTGTGAAGAGCTATGGGGTCCCGGTGTACTAGACCAGCCAAACAACTATACACCTATGAATCAAGCTAAAGCAAAATTTGCCAAGTGGAGTATAGTTCGAAATGTTCTGCATGATTCCCTTACTCTCTGCAACTGGATGTTTCCTATGATTGTATCTCCATTAAAGGAGTTAGGCTACAAGGGTGATAATGGCATAGAAGCAAAATACTACAGTTTAGTCACAGGGGATCATACAACTACTGAAGAGTTAGACTTAATAGGCGAACGTATTTTCACGTTGCATAGGGCCCTTACTATGAAACAAATGGGTACTATGGATATGAGAAATAACCATGACGTTATAGCTGAATGGGTCTTTGATAAGCAGCCTGATAGAACCGCCTTCTCCGCCGGCACTAATAAAATGGATCGTGAAGATATGGAGCTGGCCAAAACTCTATTCTATCGAGAAATGCGCTGGGATGAGAAAACCGGTGCTCCTACTATGGCTACTTACAGCCGCTTAGGTTTAGAGGAGGTAGGGGCAGAAATGATGAGTAAAGGACTAGTACCTAGTCTTTTCAACTCTGAGCCATTAAAGGAAGCTGCAAATTAGTAACAAAATGTCATATGGGGGTAGTAGCCAATGGAAGAAAAATTAGAACAGGTGATAATTCAGGATACTGAAAGCATTCAAAGAGAGCTAGAGGATAAAATGGTTATGGCGGCAGAGCATATCAGAAATAACTCTGCTGCTATCAAGCTCACCAAAGTAACAGATTTACTTGAAGAACCTATTGGCATAAACGAGGAAGAGCTGAATGATATCGTTAACCAGCTAATGGATAATGAAAATAATGCCGACCTTGAAACTGTTAGTGGTTCAAGTGAAAAATACTTATTTAGTACTTGCAGCATAAGTAAAAGCTATGCCGTTATCATGACAAGAATTGAAGACAATAATTTAATGGCCCTAATAGCTGGTACAGTACGGGATGAATCTAAAATCTATCCCCGCCCTACAACTATTTTAACCTTTATGGAGCCTCCCTTTAACCTAACGAAAGAGGAGTTAATTGGTGCCATAGCCCAAATGAGAAGTCATTCAGATTTTAAAGATATCCAAAAAATTAATGTATCAAATGGAGCAATTTATTTATCCTCATCTAAGTATCTTGAAAAAAGCTATGCCCAGAGTTTAGCAGAAGATATTGAAGTGCCACCATCTGAATAGCAGCTAAAATTCCATTTTCTCTTATGAGTTTGCTCTAAAAGGAGGGCTTTAAGTATGTCCCATTCAAATCCTCATGATGATATTGTCCTTACCAAGAAAGAGGCTACCAAAGCTATCTGTGAGGAAATGCCAGTAGAGTTTATAGTTAATGATAAAAAAATAGTAACCTTCATGGCCACACCCCAAAACTTAAATGAGCTAGCAGTAGGTTATCTATATAGCCGCGGTTTGATATCAGAAGTTGATGACATTTTAGTACTTGGCACTTGCAATGATATGACTAAAGTAACGGCCCGAACTAGAACTGAATTGGCCCAAGAGCAATATGGCTTGGCTGGAGTTCTAACTAGTGGTTGCGGCAGTGGAGCAGCAGTTTCAGCAGCTTTTCTAAAGAGAGAAAAAATAGACTCTAACCTACAGATAACATTATACCAATTAAAAGCATTAACTAAGAAAATGTTTTCTGAAGCAACTCTTTATAGAGAAACTGGGGGCATCCACTGTGCCGCTATTGCCAACAATTTTTGCCTGGTTACTTGTCGTGAAGATGTAGGACGGCATAACGCTATTGACAAGGTAATTGGTAAAGGTTTATTTCAAGGTATAGATTTTAGCCAGCATGTAATCCTTACCACTGGACGATTATCTTCTGATATGATATTAAAAGCTGTAGCAGGTAAAATCCCCATAGTAGTATCAAGGAGTATTCCTACTAGCTTAGCCATAGAAATTGCTGAAGAAATAGGCATAACAGTAGTAGGTCGCATTGCTAGCTTCAATCCAATCGTTTATACTCATGATTGGAGAATTATACAGTAATCCACCACTGTTAATTCTTGATATACCAGAGCCCCACGGCCTACTTGCCATGGGGCTCTTGCTTTTAATATTTTTTAAGATGCTTCAATCAGCTTTAGCTGTTCCCATATCCCCTCTTCTTTAAGGGCTGCTACCAGAGTTTCACCTATAACAGCAGGGTTATCGGCAATTTTAACTCCACATTCCTCAAGAATTTTGATCTTCTCAGCTGCTGTTCCTTTGCCTCCAGAAATAATTGCCCCAGCGTGACCCATTCGTTTTCCAGGTGGTGCAGTCTGCCCACCTATAAAGCCTACCACCGGTTTTCTCATGTTCCCTTTAACCCATTGAGCTGCTTCTTCTTCCGCATTTCCACCAATTTCTCCGATCATTATTACGGCATATGTATCATCATCATCATTAAATTCTTGCAAAATATCAATGAAGCTTAAACCTTTCACTGGGTCACCACCTATTCCAACCGCTGTAGACTGTCCGATGCCCCTGGTGGATAGCTGGTGTACTGCTTCATAAGTAAGGGTTCCAGAACGAGACACTACACCAATATGACCCTTTTTATGAATGTATCCAGGCATAATGCCAATCTTACATTCACCTGGTGTAATTACTCCAGGACAATTGGGGCCAATCAATCGAGTGTTGCGGCCTTCCATATATCTTTTCACCTTAACCATATCAAGAATTGGAATTCCTTCTGTAATACAAATTGCCAGCTCTAGCTCTGCATCGACAGCCTCCATAATGGCATCAGCAGCAAATGCTGGAGGTACGTATATTACTGATGCATTCGCTTTCGTAGCCTCCACTGCATCTTTGACTGTGTTAAAAATCGGAACTCCCTCAATTTCACTGCCACCTTTTTTTGGTGTAACTCCCCCCACAATGTTTGTTCCATACTCAATAGCCTGCCTTGTATGAAATAATCCTGTATTACCTGTTATTCCTTGAACAATTACTTTTGTATTTTGATTAACTAATATGCTCATTTTAAAATTACGCTCCTTTCACCTTGACCAAAGACACTACTTTTTCTGCACCATCGGCAATTGAATCAGCTGCAATTATATCTAAACCTGACTCTTCTAATAGCTTCTTGCCCAATGCAACATTTGTTCCTTCCAGGCGTACTACCAGCGGAATTTTTAAGCCTATTTGCTTTGTTGCCTCTATAATACCTTCAGCAATAATATCACATTTCATTATGCCACCAAAAATATTAACGTAAATACCTTTAACATTGTTGTCGGCTAAAATTATCTTAAAGGCCTCTCGCACCTTTTCCGCATTTGCTCCGCCTCCAACGTCTAAAAAGTTGGCAGGCTCTCCTTGATAATATTTAATAATATCCATCGTCGACATAGCTAACCCTGCTCCATTAACCATGCATCCAATATTTCCATCTAACGCAATATAGCTAAGATCAAATTTTGAAGCCTCTATTTCTTTAGTGTCCTCTTCATCCAGATCTCGTAGTTCTAAAATACGCTTCTGGCGGTACAAGGCATTAGAGTCAAAATTCATTTTTGCATCTAAAGCCATTATTCTATTATCTCCAGTGAGGACTAAGGGATTTATCTCTACAACAGAGCAGTCATTATCTACAAAAGCTTGGTAAAGTGCAACCATTAATTTAACTGTCTGACCTAAGAGCTCTTGGGGAATATTTATATTAAAGGCCAATCTTCTAGCTTGAAATTCCTGCAAGCCCACCAGCGGATCAATTATCTCTTTATAAATTTTGTCAGGGCTTTCTGCAGCAACCTCTTCAATATCCATGCCACCTTCTTCAGAAGCCATCATCACAACTTTAGAAGTGCTGCTATCCAGTACTAACCCTAAATAATATTCCTTTTTTATATCACAGCCTTCTTCAATAAGTAGCCGTTTAACAACCTTACCTTGCGGACCAGTCTGATGAGTTACAAGGGTTTTGCCCAATATGTCATTGGCAAACACTTCAACTTCTTCAAGGTTACCTGCAACCTTGACTCCACCAGCTTTACCACGACCACCTGCATGAATCTGTGCCTTCACAACTACAGCCTCTGTACCTATCTCTTTAGCTACAGCAATTGCATCTTCCACTGAAAAGGCTACCTTTCCTCTAGGCACCGCTACCCCATAATTTTTTAATAGCTCTTTTCCCTGGTACTCATGAATATTCATTTTGCTCCTCCCTTCTATTACTATAACGAATTGCAAATTCAGCACAAGTTGCTTGCAAAAATAACATATAACTGCTTCCTATCGCAAGTTTTACCTCTTTTAATCAACCAACTATTATACAAGCAAAAACCATACCAACTACATCGCAATGAAAAATAATAAATTGAAACAGTACGAGGTTGAATGCATTGAGGACCGGTTTTCTCAATACATAAGGAATTTTTTGTGAAATATCTTTTATATCATTATGAGATTTGAAAAATAATACCCCCGATGTAGCATGGATTGTACCAATTTGAGATAAAGTCTCATAATGAAAGAAATAACTTTGGAGCAAAAGTACCATTGAATCATATAAATAGATAGTGAAAACTTCTTCTAGAAGAGGTAAAACTTTTTAGGAGGTTACTTAATGAATATTCATGAGGTTATAGAAAGTTTCTTAGAAAGAATTGAGGAAGCACCAAAAGAAATGTTGAAATTAAATGGAGTTTTGCAGTTAGATATAAGGGGGGAGGAAACCGTCTCCTACCAATTTAAACTTTCCCAAGGAAACCTTGATTGGGCAAAAGGCACCCCATTTGTTCCAACCTGCACTATTCAAGTATCTGCCCAGGATTTCATAAAATTAATCGAGGGCAGCATGAATTCTTCCTATGGGTTAATGACAGGAAAAATAAGAGTTTCAGGAGACTTTTCTTTAGTAATGCAATTGCAGAAGATATTACAACAGCATCAAAAAACTTAATTATATTTAAGACGTTGAAATACTTTTGCAGCATTATCATAAAAGACTAACTGATGATAATCTTCTGGTATTAGCTTTTTAATATAAGAAATATAGCTATTCATTCTAACTAAAGGCCAGTCAGACCCATAGAAAAATTTCGTGTAGTCAGAAACATAGGCAAAACCTGTTTTAACGTAGTTTATAAGCAATTGATCAGCATTATTAATTTCGTCTTCACTACCTATAAGTAGTCCGGATAAATCAGCATAAACATTTGGATTGTTAGAAATTACCATTGCTGCGTCAATAACCCAAGGGTTACCAAAATGAGCCATCACAAAATCTACATCTCGATGCTGCAAGGCAATCTTATTTACTTCAAGCGGATGGGAATAGCTTAAATGGCCTTTATTGCAAAATGTGTCTCCACAATGTATTACTACCGGCAACTGATATTGTTCTGCTAAATGATATATCTGCTGATAGCACGAATCAGTAAGCTTATAGGGGTAGTAGCCAGGATATATTTTTAACCCAACAACTTTTTCACTAATATTACTCTCAATGTCTGCTAATTCCTTTTTGTCACGGTCAAATTTTAGCTTAACAGGATTAATACCTAAGCAGGAATACACTCCACTTGGAATTTTTTCCAAGTCAAGCCTCATGGGGTTAACCGAGTCTGCATCAGGAAATTTGCCAGTTCCTGTTTCAGATAGCCCCATCCCAATACATTTTACTATATTAGATTCCTCAAGCTCTTTTACTAGTCCTATCCTTGAGTAGTCAACCTTTGATCTTTCCTTAGCTGTTTTTTTAAACAGTTCAATAGAAGAAAAATGCAGATGACAATCTATAATTTCCATTATTAATAT
>JAWSUQ010000109.1:0-8034 GCA_033549265.1 Bacillota bacterium | reverse complement strand
TGCTAGGAAAGTTCCAGGCCTTTACACCAAAGTTTGTTAAAAAATATGCCAACGTTTCAGAAGTAGAAACCAATGCTTTCAAAGATTACATCAACGATGTAAAAACAGGTAAATTCCCTACAGATGATTATGTTTACCATGCTTTAGACAGTGAAGAGGAATTTGCAAAGCTGTTCAAAGAGTTTGAGTAAATTGTATTATTGCTAAACTCCCTCCTATTATATAATGAAAGGGCCTATTGTATAAACAATAGGCCCTTTCAAGTTGTGCAAAAAAATTACAGCTTCATATAGAATAATAGGGAACAATTTCCTCCAGAGTGCGTCTATGTAGGTAAAGTAGCTACAAGAGTTAATCTAAAAGGAGGAAGAAAAATGTTTCGAAGGCAAAAGAAAACTATTTGCTTAATAATCACTGTACTGTTCCTATTTACATTATCACCCGCAATAGCCCTGGAAGCTGTTGTGGAAAAAGAAATAATGATGAAAGAGGAAGGAAGCGTTGCTGTACCAAAGGATATAAAGGTATCTTTAGAAGAAGCAATTAAGATTGCAAAGGAGCACTTCAATGTTTCAGCTGATTACGATGTATTTCGCTCAAGTTATAACGAGAATGAAAGTAATAATACTTGGAATTTGAATTGGTTTGATAGCACCGGCCAAATTGGTGAAGTTAACGTAGGTATAAACAGTATAACAGGAGAAGTGATGTCTTTTAATTCATACAATCCAAAAGATTTAGAGGGTTCAGCGCAACAAGGCTATCTGCCTAAATTAACTAGAAAAGAAGCGCAAAAAATAGCAGAGAGCTACTTTGTAAAGTTGACAGATAAAAATACTTCTGACATATTACCACAGCCCAACACCTATCAAGATGTGACCCTTTATAAAGGACCAAAATTCTATGAATTCAGCTATGCTAGATTGGTGAACGGAGTCCCATATAAAAGCGATAGGACAACTATCAGTGTCAATGCCGATACAGGAGAGTTGCGAAGCTTCCATCACAACTGGGATTATAAAGCGACCTTCGCAAATACTAGAGTTATCACCCAAGATGATGCAGTAAAGCTTATTAAAGAAAATATTGATATGGAATTAATCTATTATAAGGGCTACAGCCGTGATGGAGAGAGACCGATACAGCTAGTTTATCAAGCCAAAAATCCCCAAAATACAATGGTAGATGTGTCGACAGGAAAACTTGTTGAGCAACAGGAATATTACGACATCTATTACGATTATGCTCAAGGGAAAATGATGAAGGAGTCTATGCCCGCTGGAAACTTCACCCCTCAAGAGCAGCAGGAGCTTGATCAAATAGCAGGGCTTCTTTCAAAAGAGGATGCAATGGCAGTTGCCACAAAGAATTTTGATATATCTGAAGAGTATACTCTAGCCCAAGCTAACTTAAATAGAGACTGGGAGTTTCCGCAGCTAATAATCTGGCGATTCAGCTGGAGGTTTGAAACAAAACAGAAATATGCCCATATGGATGTAGAAATAGATGCAAAAACAGGAAAAGTTATTGGCTTTAGCCAATACAGCTATGATTATGAGTCAGACAGTGATATGTATGTTAAACCAGAGGATTATAAGATAAAAGGTAGAGCAGCAGCTTTAGAATATGCCCAGAAGTATATTGAAGAAAACTATCCTGAAATTAAAGATAGTATTAGGTTAGAGGTGCAGCCTCATGAGAAACTTCCAGTGGAAGATAGATTTGATTCCGGCTATTGGTTTAGATTTACCAGACTAGTAGACGATATCCCATTCCCAAGCAACTATATCTCTATATCTGTTGATGCAGTAAAAGGTGAAATTAATAATATGAGCTTAAGATGGATAGAGCAAACTTTCCCTAAAGCTAATGACGTAATTGCGCGAGATGAAATTATTGAGCAATTTTTAACAGATAATAAGGTAGAGCTAGAGTACGTAAGGCAATACGATCATAATTTGGGTAAATTGGATAATATCTATCTTGTTTATAGAATTCCTCAAATAAAGTCTAATTTAATCGATGCAGGCACTGGTGCAAACCTTAACCACAATGGAGATGTGATAACTGAAAGAGAAACAGTTCAGTATACTGACATCAGTGGTCACTGGGCAGAAGAGGATATTAAGCTATTAAGTGAATATAAGCTGTTAGACTTTGATGGCAATGAGTTTAAGCCTAACCAAGCCATTACACAGGGTGAGCTAATCAAAATCTTCACTCGACTACAAAATCCATGGTTAGATGAGCCAAGAATTGATCCAATCTACCAAATGGCCGTTAGAAATGGCATTATAATGCAAGCAGAAAAGGCTCCTGACAGTACTGTAGCTCGAGAAGATATGGCTTTAATGCTAGTTCGATTCCTAGGTTATGAGGAAATAAGCAAATTAGACATATTCAAGCTTGACTTTGCTGATGTGGCGGAAATAAGCAAGGATAAGCTAGGGGCCGTAGCCATAGTTGATGGGTTTGGCTTTATTACTGGTGATGATGCTGGGAACTTTATGCCAGCTAAAGAAACTACCAGAGCCGAAGCTGCCACAATTCTAGCACGGATGCTAAGACAATAAGGCTGAGAGATCTTTTGAATAAAGTGATAGTTTAGAAGAAAAGCGTTTACCTAGGTTTAAGACCTTAGTAAACGCTTTTTGGTAATTATAGCTATAATTACGTATTAGCCATTTTTCTCCATGAAATCCTTCATAAAGTCACTTAAAGCCTGGCATCCTTCTTTAGGCATAGCGTTATAGATAGATGCCCGCATTCCGCCAACAGAACGATGGCCCTTCAAGCCAACTAAATTATGTTGCTCTGCTTCCATTAAGAACTTCTTTTCCAGTTCAGTTGAAGGAAGGGTAAAGGTTACATTCATCAGGGAACGGGACTCCTTTTGAGCATGTCCTTTATAGAAGCCTCTGCTATTGTCTATAGCCTGATACACAAGAGCTGCTTTTTCCTGATTATGCTTAGCCATAGCAGATAAACCGCCCTTTTCCTTCAACCATTGTAGCACTAGATTTAAGATGTAAATGGAGAATGATGGGGGAGTATTGTATAATGAATCATTTTCTGCCATCAAATCATAGCGTAGCATTGAAGGCAGAGACTTAGGTGCATTTTCTAGCATTTCCTTATTGATCACAACTAAAGTGACTCCGGAGGGTCCTAAATTCTTTTGGGCACCAGCATAGATGAGACTGTACCTGCTGGCAGCTATAGGCTGGCACATAATATCGCTCGACATATCTGCCACTAGTGGGATATTGCCAAAGTCAGGGGTGTATTTATATTGAGTTCCGAAAATAGTGTTGTTTGTAGTTATATGTACATAAGCAGGATTATCACTTAATGCTATTTCTTCCTGGCCAGGGATTCTGTCATGATTATATTCTTTAGTAGTTGCAGCAACATGGGCTTGTCCAAGATTTTTAGCCTCTTTATATGCTTTTTCAGCAAAGCTACCGGTTACTACGTAATTTGCTATCATTTCAGGCTTTAAAAAGTTCTGTGGCACCATGGAAAACTGGTTACTTGCACCACCCTGTAAAAATAAAACCTTGTAGTTATCACTGATACCCAAAAGTTCTTTTACATTGGCTTCAGCCTCATGAATAATAGCTTCAAACTCTTTAGCTCGGTGGCTAATCTCCATTATGGACATACCTAAGCCTTTGTAATTAAGGAACTCTTCTTGTGCTATTTGCAGCACCTCAACAGGTAATGTAGCAGGACCTGCATAAAAATTAAAGACCCTATTCATTATTAATCTCACCTTCCTCTTTTTTAAGTAACAGCTCAACAAATATTTCTATTATTATAATTAAATATGCTATATAACTCAAGAATTTATTAATTAAAATAAGATAATTTAATTGATGTACTAATATTGTGAAATTTACCAGCAACAGTATCAAAT
Organism: Bacillota bacterium; assembly: GCA_033549265.1. Lineage (GTDB taxonomy): Bacteria > Bacillota > Desulfitisporia > Desulfitisporales > JAWSUQ01 > JAWSUQ01. Next base: position 4,115 of record JAWSUQ010000109.1, on the reverse strand, counting down.
TATAAAAAATGTAGAAAAATATAGTATAATATGGTTATGTGGCAATGGAGAAGAGAGGAGTACTTTTAATGAATTTCAATGTTTTAAAACAGTTTCCCTACACCATTAAGCTAGTGGGGAAATTTGTGAAGGAGGTATTTCCCCAAGTAGATGATGAGCTGTTTAAATGGCGCAGCTTAGGGATTAGATGTCCAGATAAAGTATTGGCGGATCAAGCTATTGCTAGCATTGAGCATAAAAGATTTCATGCCCAGGGGGGAAGCATTTACGCCCTTTACCCATCGGCTCCACCTCACTATACTAAATTTGTGGTAGCACTACAAACAATCAGCGACTACTTAGATAATTTGTGTGATAGAGTAGGCTTTATGGATGAACAGGGATTTCGCCAGGTACATTTTGCTATGCTTGATGCACTTGACAGCACCAGGGAGATGGCAGACTACTATAAATACTACCCTTATCAAGAGGATGGAGGCTACTTGGTTCAGTTGGTAAAGGAGTGTCGCCAATATCAGGACAAGCTACCGTCTTATCAATTAGTTAAAAAAGAAATCCTTGAGCTGGCAGAGCTTTATTGTGATTTGCAGACATATAAGCATTTGCCTTGGGAGATAAGGGAAAGTGCTCTAATAGAATGGGCAGCTCCCCATTTAAAAAAGTACCAGGATTTAACTACCTGGGAGTTTGCTGCTGCCACAGGTTCTACTTTGGGGATATTTATTTTAGGAGCCATGGCAGCCAATGATGAATTGACATCAGCAGAGGTCACTAAAGTTAGAGAAGCCTACTTTCCCTGGATTTGTGGATTGCATATTCTGTTAGATTATTTCATTGATCAAGAAGAAGACCGCAAGGAAGGAGATCTTAATTTTGTCTTTTACTATAAAGATCAGCAAGAGTGCAACACCAGGCTGAGATTATTTTTGCAGCAGGGGATGATCAGAGCAGCTGAATTGCAGGACCAACAGTTTCACTACGCTGTTATTCAAGGAATGTTAGCAATGTATTTATCAGATATAAAAACAAAATCTCCTTATATTAAGGAGATTAGTCAAAATTTAATTCAAGATGGGGGCAATACAGTTAGACTTCTTCATGGTTTATGCCTTTTTCTCCGTTGGAAAAAAGTAATTTAGTAACTCCGAGTTACGACCATATCGGCCATAGATTCTAGAATACCTTTGTAGGGCGATGGGGCAAGTGTAGTTAAGCTTGCCTTTGCTCTATTAATATGAACTATTGCTCTTGCAAGAGAAGCATTAATTGTTCCTGTAGTATGAAGGAGCTCATGTATTTTACTAATTACTTCTCCAGATAATTTTTTAGCTTCTATCTGTTTAGCTACCCAAGGACCCCATCTGTTATCCTGTAGCAGCAACAGTACTGGCAATGTCAAGTTTCCATGAGCTAGGTCACTGCCACAAGGCTTCCCCAAAACCTCCTCTTTACTAGTAAAGTCTAAAACATCATCTACTATTTGAAAAGCATAGCCAAGGTTTAAACCATACTCTTTAAAGGCTTGAACCTCCCCGAGGCTAGCTTCTCCAATGATAGCACCAGTCTGACAGCAGGCGGCAATCAGCAAAGCTGTTTTTTGACGGATTCTGCTGTAGTAGTCTGACAATGATTGCTTAGACTTATATTTGAACTTATCCTGTTCAATTTCTCCATCACACATTTCTTGAATGCAATAAACCACTAACTGTAACGTCTGATAGAGCTGTGCTCTAGATAATAAATCAAAGGCCTTTGCAAATAAAAAGTCTCCCATTAAAACTGCATTCTTGTCGCCCCATTTAGCATTTACCGAGGCTTGCCCCCTTCTGGTACTTGCTTTATCAATGATGTCATCATGGACTAAAGATGCTAAATGAATTAATTCAATTGAGGTACCAGCAGTTATTAGCTTTTTTTTGCAGCTGTTAAAGCAATTGCCGCTAAGTATTGTCAATAAAGGCCTCAACTTCTTACCACCAGCTAGTACCAAATGATTTCCTATTTCAGAGGTAGTGCTACCATTACTACTAATAACTTTGATTAAATTGGTCTCTACCTCCTTTAATTCCGGAATAGCACAAGCTAATGAGAGCTTTCCGTTAGTCATTTCTTGAATTGATTTCTTTGTATTAATTTCCTGGCTTATTAATTGTTTAGTCATATAGGAATCAGCCTTTCTACCAAATATGAATACTAAAAAGGTTTTATATTTTGGAATATTTTAGTTTATCCAATAGATATAAAAAATATTATCAAAAAATAAAACCCAAGCCAAAAATGGCTTGGGTTTTAACCCTATCGAATACTTGCGTTAGGTACATCTTCGCCAGTAAGCGCTTTATATGATTGTTGAAGTAATTGTACTGCATAAGTAGGATTGTGTACTCCAAGACTACCATCATAGGTTATAAGCGATAAATTAAATTGTGCTAGATAGACCTCTTCTGGAGGTGTTATTTCTTCCCCAGCACTATTTTTAAATACATAACCACCACCTGATTTTTCCACTGTACCACCTTCAAGGGCTTCTGGAATAGCGGATTCTACTAAAGTAATAAGCCCCTGAACTTCGTCCTGGAATCCTTGGGTATTGCCATCACCATCATAATCGTTTTTAGCCTGTAAATTGGAATCAGTCACATCTCCATGACATTGACTACAAGCAGCTTGTGGATCTTCCACTGCAAATGTGTGGGATCTAAAGCCTTCCTCTGTTTCAGTCATATGACAGCCAACACAAGTGTTTTCTATTCCTGTATGGGGTGAACTGCCATAGCTAAAGCCCTCAATCTGGGCACCGCCTGTGCCGGTGTATAGCCCAGCCTGGCTACTGTAGTGAGGTGCTGGAAGCTCATTGATGTCAGGAGTTTTTCTTTCGTGATGGCAAGACATACACTGTGCCCCTAAGCCACCTTCCACATTGTCTTGAGTAGCAATAGTAGCTGTACCAGATTCCATCAACTCAGTTCCCTGCCCAGTATGGCAGGCTCTACAATCAATAGATACCGGAAACTCTCGTCCCAAATCAGCTAGGGCTGATTGTTCGTTAGCAAAAGCCCCACCATCGTGACATATAATACAGTTATCACGTCCAGCAGGATAAAGTTGAATATTGGCATGACCAGACTCTGCCCATTGTTCAACTAGAGGGGTGATCTGGATGTCCGCCTGCTGAGGTTGTTGAGGCTGCTGCTGTCCTTGATCAGGGGCTGGGTCAGGAGCCTGCTGCTGAGGGCAGCCAGCAGATAATGCTAGTACCAATACTAACATTAATAAAAGTAGTAATTTTTTTCTCATAATTATCACCTCGTTATTAAAATTTAATTTTATATTACTCAAGCTTTAATTGCTTGAATAGCCATTACTTCATACCTTTACCTCCTTTTGTAATTTCTTTTTAGTATGGCTAATTTAGTAAAAATCATGTAAGAAATTAAAAGTTATTTTAAAAAAGAAAAATACTAACATCAATATGCCTAAATTTTAGGTAAATAATACTACGTAAATAAAAAAATAAAAAACCTATTTGATAAAAAATCAAATAGGTTTAACGGATAACCGGCTGCATCATTATTTCAGTTTCTCGCTTGATTTCAGGATGAATATTGTATAAGGTAGACAGGTTATCTACAATTCCACCAGGAAAGGTTAGACCAGTTTCAAGAGTAGCTGGATCTCCTATCGCTTGAATAATCACAGGGTATAACAGAACTTCTTCATTTATCATTATTTCTAAAGACCCATTAACGGTAGCATCGTAGATTTTCGTATTGAAATCTATCCGACGTTCATTAATGGAAATGGCTTCAGCTCCAGATGACCATAATTCATTCACTATATCTATAATATCCAGAAATAGCAGCGGAGAATCACCATATATTATTACTGATACACCAGGTCCAGTTACTTTTACCAATCCATTTGTAATCAAAAGTCGTTTTGTTTCAGCAGACATACTATCATAAAGAGTTTGCTCAGCAGTGTAAGAATCTTCATATTCATTAAGCTTTTGACGAAGCTCGTCTAGTTCTAACCCTAGGTTGGACCTTTTATCGTGTAGTCCTCTAAGCATTGATACTAAATCCTCAGTTTTTTGCATATTAAGAGTATTCAGC